>PLWW01000018.1 GCA_003153125.1 Candidatus Dormiibacterota bacterium
CCACGATCGGCCTCGAGACCATGTGCGTCGGCGGCGGCATGGGCATGGCCATGGTCGTCGAGCGCCTCTCCTAGCCCCGCCCTCCCTCTCTCAGGCGCGGGTGTGCCCGCGGCGGCGCCGGTTGCGCGCCTAGCGCACCCGGCGCGAGAGCGAGTCGATGGCCACCGCGACGATCAGGACAAGCCCGGTGACGATGTACTCCCACTCCACGGCGAGCCCCAGCAGGAACATGCCGTTGTAGATGCCACCGATGACCAGGCCGCCGAGGACGCCGTGGAGGACGCGGCCGCGGCCGCCGAACAGGCTCGTCCCCCCGATCACGGCTGCGGCAACCGCGTACAGGGTCAGCTGGCCGCCGTTGATGTTGTTGGAGGCGCCGCCGAGGTATGAGAAGAACAGCATCCCGGCGAGCCCGGCGGTCATCGAGCAGAGAACGAAGCACCAGGTGCGCACGCCCGCCAAGCCGACGCCGGCGCGACGTGCCGCCTCGGCGTTGCCGCCGATCGCGTACACGTAGCGCCCGAACCTGGTTCGCTCCAGCAGGATCATCCAGACGCCGAGGACGCCGAGGACGATGGGGATGACCCACGGCACACCCTCGATGGTGCCGAAGTGAGCGCGGTTGATGCCGCAGATGGCCACGACAACGACACCGACAATCGCGATGAAGACGATCTTCAGGATGGTCAGACCGCGTGGGGGCGCGACCAGCCCGCTGGCGCGACGACGGGCGTCACGCAGCCAGAGCACCACAGCGAGAAGGGCCACGACGACCACCATCGCGATCCAGCTGATCGTCGGGTCGATGGTGCCGTACATGAGGTGGTTGATCACGGCGACGTTGGACGAGGTTCCTGCCAGCGGCGGGTACCCGGAGAAAGGGCCGAAGCTCAGCACGATCAGGCACACGCCGTTGGCGATGAGGAAGCCGGCCAGCGTGACGATGAACGAGGGGATGCGCAGGCGCGTGATCAGGGTTCCCTGGAGGAATCCCCACACTCCGACGACCGCGAGCCCGACCACGATCGCCGCCCACCACGGCCAGTTGGTGGTGGCGGGCTCGACCAGCTGCACGGTGACGATGCCGGCCAGGGGACCGACGTACCCCACGGAGAGGTCGATCTCGCCGAGGAGCAGCGGGAAGCACTGCGCCATCGCCAGCACCATGAACACCGCGCTCTGCTGGAAGAGGTTGACGATGTTGTTTGCGGAGAGGAAGACATGACTGGGGCTGATCGCCTCGAAGACCACGGCGATGAGCACCATGCCCACCACCACCGGAAGCACGCCGGCGTCGCCATTCCTGACGCGCGCCCCCCAGGCGCGCGCGTACTCCGGGAGCGTCTGGGCGACCAGGGCAGGTGGGACCACCAGGTCAGCGGCGGCGACGGCTGCCGTCGGGTCGTCCGCCGGCGCGGTCGGCTCGGCCGGCGACGGCTCTGCGGACAGTGGGTCAGCGTCGACTCGGGCCATCTCTCAGCTCACTGCTCCATCGGGGTCGGATGAGCCAGCAGGCCGCCGGCTCGAGGTCCCTGTTGTCATGTAGTCGACGAGACTCTGCCGGTCGAAGTCGCTCGCCGGGCCCTGAACGACCATGCGCCCGAGCTGCAGCACCGCGATCCGGTCGGCCACCTCGAAGACGTCGTTGAGGTTGTGCGAGATGACCATCACGGCCAGGCCGTTGTCGCGCATCCGCAGAACGAGGTCAAGCACCTGCCGTGTCTGCACGACGCCCAGCGCTGCCGTCGGCTCGTCGAGGATGACCAGCTTAGAGTTCCACATCACCGCCTTGGCGACGGCCACCGACTGACGTTGACCGCCTGAGAGTGACGCCACCGGCTGGCGGATCGACCGCACCGAGGTGACACGCAGCTCGGCGAGCGTCTTGCTCGCGGCGCGCTCCATGGAGTCCTCGTCGAGGAACCCTCGTCGCACGATCTCGCGGCCCAGGAACATGTTCTGGACGATGTCCAGGTTGTCGGCCAGGGCGAGGTCCTGGAACACCGTCTCGATGCCGAGGTGGGACGCGTCGCGGGGTGTGCGAATGCTCACCGGCTCGCCCATCCAGCAGATCTCACCATGGTCCGGCGCGTGGATTCCCGAGATGCACCGCGTCATCACCGACTTGCCGGCACCGTTGTCGCCGCACAGGCACGTGACCGCGCCGGCGGGGAGGTCGAGGTCCACCTTGTACAGCGCCTGCACCGCCCCGAAGTGCTTGTCGATGCCGCGCGCGGTCAGCAGGGTGGGGCCGCCTTGCGGGGCCGTGGCGGGAGCGCCCTGCGGGGCTGTGGACACGGTCACCTTATACCCCGTCGGCGAGTCGCTGGCGGACGACTCCGACGTGCATGGCGGTCGGCATTATGGCCTCCTCGTCGGCCGAAGTGTGAGGCGCCGCCGCAGCGGCGGCGCCTCTCTTCACCCGGTGTGAGCTACGGGGTGATGCTCGCGGCGGAGCAGACGCTGGCGCCAACCGCGGTGCACAGCGTGGCGGCGTCCACGAACTGGTCCTTGATGACAGTCGACGCCATGTTCGTGGCGTCGACCCAAACGGGGGTCAGCAGCGACGCGGGCTCGCTGCTGCCGGCACCGCTCGCCGGCTTGGTCGTGCTGTTCACCAGCGCGGGCGGCGGGGTGGCGCCGGCGCGAAGGATGGTCGCAATCGCGACGGCGTCCTGGGCCTCGAGGTAGACGGCCTTGTAGACAGAACCGCACTGGAAGCCCTGGAGGATGTTCTCCATGCCCTGGAGGGTGGCGTCCTGGCCGGTCGTCGGGATCTTCTTGGCGGCGACACCGGCGTTCTTGAGGACGGTGATCACCGCGTTGGCGAGCCCGTCATTGGCCTCGATCGTGGTGTTGATCTCGGGATGGGCGGTGAACTGCTGTTGGAAGATCGTGGCACCGGTGGCGTTGACCCAGCCGGGTGTGACCTGGTCGCCGACCAGTGTCCAGCCCGCCGAATTGGTCTTGCCGGCCGGCTCCGGGGTCGTCGTGTCGCCCCAGACGACGGAGTTGTAACCCTGCGCAAACGACACCGCGTTGGGATCGGTGTCCTCGCCGCCGTTGAGGGTGAAGACCTTGGGCGTGGCGATGCCCCAGCTTTGCACGCACTTCTGCACGCCCTGGCCGATGAGCTTGCCCACCTGGACGTTGTCGAAGCTGACGTAGTACGTGTTGGTGCCCTGGAAGGTGGCGCGGTCATAGCTGATGGCGGCGACACCGTGCGACTGGGCGAGCGCCTGGATCTGGTTTCCGACAGTGCTGTCGAGCGGGTCGAACACCAGGACACTGGCACCGAGGGTGATGTCAGCCTGTGCGTCGGCAAGTTCGGTCGCGTCGTTGCCCTGGGCGTTGTCGATCTTGAAGTCGGACGACCCGTACCCGGCCGCCTTGAAGGCCTTGGTCAGGTAGGGCAGGTCGAAGTTTACGTACCGAGTCGAGGACGTCGTGTCCGGCAGGATGACGCCGACCATCCCCTTACCCGCCTTGAACAGACCCGACAGCTGGCTCATCGCGGAGAAGCTGCTGTCGAACGATGTGAGGCTGAGGCCGGACGGCACCGTGGCGGCGGCACTGGACGAGGCAGGCGCCGAAGAACTGGGGGTGCTGCTGCCACAGGCCACGGCCATGCCGGCCATCCCGAGCACGGCGCCCCATCTTGTCGCCCGAGTCACCGTGCTCGAGCCCGTCGTCAGTGTTCGCATGCTGCGTCCTCCTACGCGTTATACGGCCAACCTGTGTTGCCGTTCTGATGCACCGATTGGTGGTCCTGGTCTGTGGTGGGCGCCGTCGGCGGCGTCGTCCTCGCTCTCCTGGAGCGCGAGGGCGAGCGCGCCGAGGATGCCGGCGCGCTCGGAGAAGGCGCCGGCGACGACCTCGGCGTGCGCCGGAACCGAAAAGGCGCGGCGCGCCATCGACTCGCGTATGGCGTTGAGGAGCACGTCGCCGGCGAGAGCAAGCTCGCCGCCGATGATGATCATCTGCGGGCTCAGCAAGTTGCAGAGGTTGGCCAGGGCGACGCCGATGTGCCGCCCGGCGTCGGTGATGACCCGACGGCAGCCGATGTCGCCCTCGTTGCTGAGCCGGACAAGGTCCTCGACGGTGAGGTCGTCGCCGTAGCTTCTCCGCAGCGGCTCGAGGAGTGCCGGCCCGGCAGCGAACATCTCGAGACAACCGCGGTTCCCGCACCTGCAGACGGGGCCGTCCTCCTCGATCGTGGTGTGCCCGATCTCGCCCGCGGTCCCGGCGACGCCGCGGTAGAGCTTGCCGTGGAGCACGATGCCGGCGCCGATGCCTGTGGCCACCTTGACGTAGGCGAAATCGGTGAAGCCGCGGCCGACGCCCCAGAGGCCCTCGGCGAGGGCGCCCAGGTTGGCGTCGTTGTCGACGATGGTGCGGACGCCCAGGGTCGCCTCGATCGCGGAGCGCACGTCGAACTCGGCCCACCCGGGAAGGATGGCCGGGGAAGCGGTGCGCCCCGTCTCCCTGTCGATCGGGCCGGGCAGGCCGACGGCGAGCACCTGGACATCGGCGAGGTCCCGGCCGGAGCCTTCGACAAGCTCCCGGAACATGGCCGCGGCCTCGGGGACGCTGGAGGCGGCCTGGTGACGGTAGGACAACGTGTGCTGCGCCTCCGCTCGGACTGTGTGCGTGAAATCCGCCACCGCGGCGCGGACGTGGCGGTTGCCGAACTCGATGCCACCGACCAGCCCGGCCGAGGGGTTGAGGGAGACATCGCACACGCGGCGTCCGTTGCGCACCCCCAGCGTCGACCGAGCGAGGCCGCGACTGGTCAGCTCGCGGACAATGTTCGAAACCGAGGCGTGGGAGAGCCGCGTCGCGCGTGAGATCTCAGCCTGGCTGAGCGCGCCGCTGATGCGGAGCAGCGTGAGGACCTCGCGACGATTCGCCGTCCTGAGATCAGCAAGAGACCCACCGCTCCGTCCAACACCCATACGGCCCGCACTGTGGCAACCTCATGAGGCCGCTGTCAAGCTTTGAACGCTGTGTCTGATTTCCATGCAATCCCAATGTCATAGCGTGACCGTGCGGAGCCTGCCTCGGTCCCCTCCACCGCCCCACGCGCACCCGCCGTCGACCGTCGCAGGCGGCGGCTTCAGCCGGGCTCGGGCCCGGTGGCGACCGGACGTGAGGGGTCGGTGATCCATTCACTCCACGAGCCCGGGTAGAGAGCCGCAGGGATGCCCGCGAGAGCGAGCGCGAGAACCTCATGCGCCGCGGTGACACCCGATCCGCAGTACGCGCCTACCGCCACGCCGGCGGCGACGCCCATGCTCTCGAAGAGGTCGCGCAGGGCAGCCCCCGAAAGGAAGCTGCCGGCGCCTCCGAGGTTGGCGGCGGTCGGAGCGCTGCGAGCGCCGGGGATGTGGCCCGCGACCGGGTCGACCGGTTCCACCTCGCCCCGGTAACGCTCGCCGGCTCGGGCGTCGAGCAAAACCCCGGCTCGGGCCAGGGCGGCGGCGCTCTTGGCGTCGAGCACGGGCATGGCCCCGGGGCCAACCACCATCGTCCCGGCGGCGTCCGGCGGCTCCGTGGTGGTCAGGGGCAGGGCCGCCGCCGTCCATGCGGCCACCCCGCCGTCGAGGAGTCGCACGTCGTCGTGGCCGGCATGGCGGAGCAGCCACCAGGCGCGGGCAGCGCTGAGGCCGCCACCGGCGTCGTACACGACCACGGAGGAGTCGTCGTTGACGCCGCAGCGGCGCAGGGCGGCCTCGAAGACGGTCGCCTCGGGCAGGGGGTGACGTCCCCGGCCGGCGCCCGGCGGGGCGGCCAGGTCGACGTCGAGGTCGACAAACCGGGCGTCTTCGAGGTGGCCGAGACGGTACTCGTCGAGCCCGGGCGGACCTCCGAGGTTCCAGCGCACGTCGAGCAGCACGGGGGGACGCCCCGAGGCCAACTCGGCCGCGAGCATCTCGGGCGACACCAGGATGGCGCTCACGCCGCCTCCGAAACGATTCGGGTCCGCCGCCGTTTCATCATGGTCGCGGGGCCGTACATCTGTACTCCCGCACGGCATTGGATCGGTGTGCTCATGGTACGGTTCTTCAGATGATCTCCCGGCGCGTCGTCATGCTCGCAGCCCTGGGTGGCGGAGCCGCCGTCCTGGCCGGCTGCTCGTCTCCGTCGGGTGTCGCGAACTCCTCGGTGGCCGGCACGCCCCATGTCGTCCTTGCCGCGGCGCCACCTGAGGTCACCGTCGTCCCGGCCGACCATGCCAGCGGGGTCGCCCTCGATGCCCCGGTCACGGTGTCGAGCAGCGTGGGCAGCCTCACCACAGTGGCCGTGACCAAGGTCGGCGGCGCCGCTGTCGCGGGGCAGCTCTCCACCGACGGGCGCACCTGGACGGCCAGCGACGGTCTCGACCCCGGCGCCCAGTACCAGGTCACGGCGGTCGCCGCCGGGCCGAGCGGGACCCACACCAGCACCGTCAGCAGCTTCTCGACACTCGGCTCGGTGGCCGGACGCCTGACCACCTCGTACACCCCGGACAACGGCGCGGTGGTGGGCGTCGGCGAACCCATCGACCTCCACTTCAATACGTCGGTGCCGGTCGCCCAGAGGGCCGAGATCGTGCAGCACCTGCACGTGGTCTCGACACCGGACCAGGCGGGCGCATGGCACTGGTTCGACGGCGCGGACGTGCACTACCGCCCGGCGGTGTACTGGCAGAGCGGCACCAAGGTCACCCTCACCGCCGACCTGCACGGCGTCAACGCGGGCAACGGCATCTGGGGCCTGGGTGGGTGGAGCACCAGCTTCAGCGTCGGCGCCAAGCACGTTTCGCTGATCAGCGACGTCACCCACCAGATGCACGTGTACACCAACGACCAGCTCGTGGACACGTGGCCCGTCAGCCTCGGCAAGCCGGGCTTCGCGACCCTGTCGGGCACCCTCGTGGTGCTCTTCAAGTCGCAGAGGGTGATGATGGACTCCTGCAGCACATTTGGTGGCGCCGCCTGTCACCCGGGCAACGTCAACTACTACCACGACTACGTGTACTGGGATACCGCCGTCTCCACCAACGGGTTCTTCATCCATGCCGCCCCCTGGTCGGAACCATCGCAGGGGTTCAGGGACGTGTCCCACGGCTGCATCAACCTCAGCACGGCCCACGCCATCACCTTCTTCGACTACTCGCTGCCCGGGGACGTGGTGGTGGTGAGCCAGACCAGCAACCCCGCGGACATCACCAACGGCGAGGCGGATTGGCAGATCCCGTTCGCCCAGTTCGACAACAGCGGCGGCGTCCCGGCCGCCGCGACCGCCGCCCCGGCCGCGTCTGCCTCCCCCGGAGGCCCGTAGGCTCCGAGCCCGGGCCCGGCGAGGTCAGCCAGGCGGCGTCCCTGGCGAGCTGTGCCTCGCCAGGGTTCGGCGGATGATCGAGCGCTCCTCCTCGTCGGCGGTGCGCAGCACCACGAGCATCACCGCGTAGATGACCGCGGCAGCCCCGGTCACGGCAAGCACGGCGAGCCGGCCGTGTGGGTTGCAGAGCCAGATGAACGCCCCCATGACAACACCGGCGACGAACGGCTTCCAGCAGCTGCGCACCACGTGCAGCGGTCCGAGAACGCGGCGCAGTGTCAGCCAGCCGGCGACCACGAGGCCCACTTCCGTGGCCACCGTTGCCCAGCTCGCCCCCAGGTAACCGAAGCGCGGAATGAGGATGAGGTTGAGCCCGAAATTGACGACCAGACCGCTCAAGGCCACGTAGGCGTAGGACTTCTGCCGGTCGATGGCGTTGAGCACGGCAGGGAACGTGTTGTCGACGAACATGAAGACCACCGCCAGCGCAAGGATGCGCAGCGACGCGCCACTGTGGGGAAACTTGGTGGTGACGAGGTCGATGAACTGCTGCGCCAGCAGGAAGAGCCCCACGGTGATCGGCCAGCCCATGATCGCCAAGCCCTTGAAGAGCTTGTCGGCGGAGGCGAGCACGCGGTTGGGTGCGTTGCGGTAGTAGATGGACAGAACCGGGAAGATGACCGTGCGCAGCGTCGCAGGAATGAACAGCAGCGCCTCGAACGGGCGATAGGCAAAGGTGTACCAGCCCACCTCGTTGTACGAGCGGAAGTGTTGGAGGATGGGCACGTCGACCTTGAAATAGACCGTCGTGAGCAGGTACGTGATCGCCAACGGGATGCCGGCCCTGATCCATTGGCGGAACAGTGCGGGCTCGAGTTGCCAGCGCGGCGTGAGGATGCGCTTGCCGAGAAGAACGGCGATGAAGTAGACGGTTGCGAATCCTGACGAAGCGACGTATGCCCACAGGAAGAAGCCGGGGCCGGCATGGATGTGCGCGCCGACCAGGGCCATGGCGAGGATCACCGCAGTCTCCGGGATGATCTCCGCGATCTCGAAGTTGAGCCGTTGCAACGCGTACAGCGTGCTGCGCAGCAGGAGCGAGTAGCCGCTCAGGACGAGCAGGGCGAAGGACGGCAGCAGGAGTGACTCGATGCCTGCCGACCACAGGCAGAGGGCGAGCAGGGGCAGTGAGATGGCGACCAGGAAGAGCTTGATCGACGCCACGTTGTTGAAGTACCGCGTCAGGTTGTGCGGCTCGCGCGCCCCCTCGCGCACATAGAGCGCGGTGAAACCGACATCGGTGATGGCGCCGACCAGGGCGGTGTAGGTCACCGCCGTCTGCATCTGCCCGAATCGTGAGTCGCCCAGGGCATTGCCGATGGCCACGACGGCGACCAGCGCCAGCAGGCGCGAGAGGATGCGCGCCAGAAGGATGAGGATGGTGAAGCGCAGCGCCCGCGACCCGAGCCCCCTGGTGAGGTCAGGCGTGACCGAGCCGGGACTGCGCGGCGGCGGCGGGTCCTCCTGCAAGGTGGCTCATTCTAGGGATGGAACCGCCGCCGCAACCGAGCTTCGCGCCGCCGCCATTCGTCGTCGCCCGCCGCTCCCCCGCCGCGGACCCTCTCCCACCAAGGTTCCCAGTCCGCTCGCGCTCTCCGAACCCGCTCGCAGACCTGGAGTGCGGCTCCGATGTCGCCGCGCCGCTCCAGCCGGATCGCGCAGCCCCGCGCGGCGCGGAGGTCGTGCGGGTCCTCGAGGTGGAGGCGGCGCCAGGTCTCGAGCGCCTCATCCATGGCTCCGCGCCGCTGCAGGGCCACCGCCAGACGGTGTCCGGCTCGCCGGGCCCAGGGGTCGATCCCTGCCGCCACGCTGGCACGCAACTCGACCTCGGCGGCGTCGGCGACGCCCTGTCGTTCGTAGTGACGGGCCAGGTGGTACGCGTCGGCGGCATGAGCCGGTCGAACCCGCTCGCCACCGACATGCGCGGCCAGGCGGGCCGCCACCGCCACGGTGCTGACGATGTCCTGGAGATTGTGCTCGATGACGCCGCTGAGAACTGCGGGCCCGGCGCCGTGCAGCCACGCTCGATAGCGCCCCGGCGCTTCAATGCCGGGCACGTCGTCGACGCGGTGGTGGTTGAGGAGCGACATCTCGGCGTGGCGCAGGGTGCAGGCACCGAGCCGGTCACGGAAGAGCCGGCGCACCGGCGCCAGGATGTCTCCGTGGAGGCGCGGTTGGACGCAGGACGCGTCGAGACGGTTGAGCGTGCAGCGAGCGGCGAGGACCGGGATGTCGAAGCTGCGCCCGTTGTAGGTCAGCCACAGACGATGGGCGGCGATGCTCTGGGCGACCGCGCCGAGCAGGGCGCCCTCCTCGCCGGGGTCGGCGAGCAGAAGTTGCTCGCACTCGAGGACGGCGCCGCGCTGAATCCCCATGGCAACAAGAAAGGCCATCACGCCGCTGCCGCGCAGGCCGAGGCTCTCGATGTCGAGGACGCCGACCCCCTCCCCGTTCAACCATACGGGGGGGTCCGGCTCGCACGGGTGGTCGAAGAGCGCGAGAAGGTCCGCCACCGGCGGGGCGCCTGCCAGCCCTGCTGCCTCGAAGAACGGCGACAGGTCGACCGTGCTGCGGCGTACGAACGTGGTGCCGGCGGCGCCGGTCTCCACCTCGAAGCCGAGCTCGGCGGCACGGCCGCTGAGGTCGAGGGATGCCGGGCGGGCGCGCGGGGTCGCCGTCGCTCCGCCGAGAGAGGCGATGCGTGCTCGGAGCGCGGTGAGCGTTGCCGCCCGCGAGGAGACCACGCGCGCAGCCTATCGAACACCTGTTCGATAGGCAACCGGGTGCCGGGAGCGACGCGCTACCGTTGAGCGCTGCGTAGACTCACGCTGGCGCGGGCAGCGGGTCGACGAGGCCACCGCGGCGAGATGGAGGGCTTGGCAATGGCCACGGTGACGGCTGACGGCATCTCATCGGCGCCGACCGGCGCGTCGCGTCGCGCCATCCAGGTTGTGCCGCTCAGGGGGCTGCCGATCGTTGCCGTCATCGTGCTCGGGCTGATCGTGTCGATCGCCGCCAACTGGCGCTGGGCGTTGATGTTCTACCACGTCGCCGGCGGCGGGCTGTGGACCGGCGTCGACCTCTTCGTGGGGTTCGTGATCGGGCCCATCCTCGGACGCCTCTCCATCCCCGCTCGCGCGGAGTTCTCCGCGAAGTTCATGCCGATGATGGTCCTGATCATGCCAACGCTGGTGGTGATGACACTGGCGGCGGGCTTTCAGCTTGCGGTGGTGATCGGCAACCTGGATCCGACCAGCGTCAACCACGGGTGGCTGGTGGCGTCGTTCGTGGTGGTCGGGGTGATGGCCACGATCGCGCTGGGCGTGCTCGAACCGGCCAACGTCGCCGTGCTCTTCGAGATGAACAAGCCGCGGCCGGATGGCCGTGTGATTGCCCGGCTGATGCGGCGGTTCGTGTACTCGGCCGGCATCACCGGCGCGATGCAGGTGGCGACGCTGCTGATCATGACCCGGGTGGCGACGCAGTGAGCGCGCAGCCGTCGGACGCGGTGGCGCCCGAGGCCCCGTCCCCTCCGGTCACCCAACTGGTCATCGGGTCGCTCGCCCTCGTGCTGATCGGCGGCATCCTCATGGCAGCCCAGTTCCCCGACCCACCCCTCACCGCTCCCGTCCTGCTCCTGGTGGGGAGCGCCGTCCTCTTCGCGAGTTGCATCGTGCTCTTGACCCGCCAACCCGTCTTCGCCTGGGGCGTCCTGGCGCAGGTGGGGCGCTGGGCCCTGCTCGCCTACGTGGTCATCGCCGGGATGATCGAGTACTCGTTCGTCCACAACCACGCCACGGGCACGCCGCTGCTGGTGCTCACCCTGATGCTGGTGATGTTCTCGCTGGACGTCGCCCTGAGCATCGGCTACAGCGTCGCTCGCTTCGCGGGGCCGGCGCAGCGCTGAACCGCGGTGCGTGAGGAGGACGGCCCCACGATGAGGCCGCCCTCCGGGTTCACGCTATCTCAGCAGGGAATCGTCGACAGAACCTGCCGGAAGTTGTTGTAACGGTTGGTCGGGCCGCCACCGGTGGTCGTGTACGTGCTGTTCAGCAGCGTGCCGTACTGGGCGTTCTGACCGAAGTCATTGGTGCTCCCGGGGATGTGGTTGCCGAGCTGCCACATGCAGGAACCGCCCACCTTGGTGGTGCTGAAGAACGGGTAGAACAGGGCCGGCGACGGGAATCCGCTCGGACCGAGGTCGTCGGTCGTCGGGATGAGCGTGCAGCCGGCGCCGGTGAAGCGATCACAGACAGTCGAGTCCTCGATGCGCGGGAGGTCCGCTTCGAAGGCCATGCGCTGGAACTTGTGACCATTGCTCACGGGGCTGGAGAACTGGATCGCTGTCGGGTGCAGAGCGGTGTTGCCGTCGGGCCACACCGGCGTGTAGGGCACGCCATCGAAGCCGGTGTTGGTTCCGAGGCATCCGCTGACCTGGACCAGCGACGAGGCTGTCTTGTCGAAGCAGCCGAAGTCATCGCCGTCCGCCGCCTCCGTGGTGATGCCGGTGCCTTCGGTGGTGCTGCAGTTGCCGCCGAACGTGACCGAGGGGTCGTTGCAGTAGTCGAAGTGGCCGGTCTCGTCGGCGAACGCGACGTTGTACGAGTGAGCCGCCCAGGTGACACGGGTCTGCTCAGACGACGTGCTGTACATGGGATGGAAGTCGTAGGGGATGTTGTTGCAGCTCGTGCCTGTGGGGTCGTACTGCACCTGGCCAAAACCATTGGCGGCGCTGGTGGTCATCGACCCGGTCCTGCCCGTGGTCTTGTCCTTGATGACGATCTGAAGACCGTGGGCGGTATCGTGCTCGTTCACCGACAACTTGTCCCCGGAGTTCATGAAGAGATCCGCCGCCGCGTTGGGGGTGAACGTGTTGATGGTGGAGCTCACCGGGTTGGGTGGCGACAGCGGCTGCGGCGTGCCACTCTTGGTGATGAACGCGAAGTTGACGTACTCGAGACCCGCATGCGCCTGGCAGGTTGCGTTCTGGCTCTGCCCGGTGACCGGGTTCTGCGAGAGGCTGTCGATGTTGAGAGCCGCGCACCACTTGGTGGGGTCACAGCTGTTGCCCGCGGGCCAGTTCACCCATCCGGGCGGGTAGAACTGCATCTCCATGAACGCCGTACCCGGGTGCGCCGGGGAGATCGCCGGGTCCACGATGTTGGTGTCGCTGTCCGGTGTGCATGTGCTCACCTGCTCCGGGTAGGACTGGGTGTCGCACAGAGCCATGCCGAACCAGAACGCGGGATGCAGCTGGAAGTTGTAGGACTTGCCCGGCGTCAGCGGTGCGGTCGGGGTTGGGTCCTTGGGCAGCGTGAGCTGCCACTGGTTGGAGTTTCCCGAGCCCGGGCGGTTCGAGTAGAAGAGCGTCGACGGCTCATCATGGCCGACGTACACCCCTTCTCCGAACACCGCCTCCGAGTCGAGGACCTCGGTACACGTGGCGGATTTCGTACAGCTCAGGATGCTGTGAGCCGCCGTCGCCTGGGCGACCGAGCCTCCCCCTTGGAACCCCGCCAGCGTCGCCAGCGGCAGTGCCGCCAGGAGCAGGAGCTTGCCTGTCGATGACCTCATACTCGCGCACCTCCACGCCGCCCGATGGATCTTTCGGAGCCGGCGGCCCGCTCCGTCAGGGCGCACAGTGTGCACCTTCTTCGCACGGTTTGCAGCGTTGGATACTTTCGCGCACTAAGACGCGCAAGACCGTTAGGCAGCGCTGGCTGCGCTTGCTCTCTCCCAGAGGCTGGCCGGGCAGGCGGCGAGACGTGGCTTCGGCCGCTGCCTAGAATGCCGGCATGGTTCGCCGGTTGATTGCCGCCCTGCTGGCCTGGTGTGCCGCGGCCGTCGCGGCCGTCGCCGGGCTGATTGCGCCGGACGGCGGACAACCCCTCTCGGTCGTGCTCTTCGCACTTGCGGCCATGCTTGGCGGGGTGGGCGGTCTGCTGTTGGCGCGGGGCGTGCGCCACCGTGCGGTACGACGTCGCGCCGCGGCGGCGGCCGCCGCAGTGACCCTCGCCCGCCTCGAATACCTCGCGGCTGTGACGACGCGCACCCCGCTTCTCCTCTGGCGCGGCGACGCCTCGCCGGCGGGGCTCGCCGGCCGGGTGGCGGCGGCGCGGGCCCCCGGGGAAGTGACCCTGCGCGGGTCGGCGCAACGGCCGCGTCCTGCCCAGCCCGTCACGACGCGGGAGAATCCAGCGCCCGCCAGCAGTACCACGCGGCCGCGGACCGGTACGGCCGAAGTGGGTCGCCCAGGGCGCTGAGCTGCCGCGGCGGGGGCATGTCCACCGACTGGTGGATGCGGGACCAGCCCTTGCGCACGCCGAAGTCGTCGATCGGCCAGACGTCGGGTCGGCCGAGGTCGAAGAGCAGGAACATCTCCGCGGTCCAGCGGCCCACGCCGCGAACCACTGTCAGGCGGGCCACGACCTCGTCATCGGAAAGAGATGCCAGCTGCGCCTCGGGAATGGTGCCGTCGAGGAACCTGGCCGCCAGGTCGCGGATCGCGGTCACCTTGGCGCCCGACAGCCCGCAGGCGCGGAGCGTGTCGACCGGTGTTGCGACGACGGCGGCGGGGGTCGGCGGATCGTCTCCGAAGAGAGCGACGAAGCGCCCGTGGATCGCTGCGGCGGCGCGTCCCGCCAGCTGCTGGTGAGTGATCGAGCGGGTGAGTGTGCCGAAGGCGTCCCCATGGGGCGGTGGCGGCATGAAGGGCCTGCTGGCACGCACGACAGCCGCGAAGGCCGGGTCGATGCCCACGAGGTGGGCGGCCACCGCTGCGGGCGAGCGCGGGCGCCGAGGACGCGGTTGTGGCGCGCTGCTGCCCGGGGCGATGCTCATCGAGGTGACGGCAACGCGACGCTCACTGCCGTCGGGCGATGTCGAGCAGGCGCAGGGTGGCCGCCTTGGCGTCGATGCGCGCGCCTGCAGGGCCCACGCAGGACGGGCAGCCGGACTCGCAACCGCAGCCCTTCACAAGCTCGGTGGCCATGCGCACGAGGTCGCCGTGACACTGTTGGCAGCGCTCCGCGAAGCCGACGCCGCCCGCCACCGAGTCGTAGATGTATGCGGTTGGCCAGCCGGCCTCCACCGCCACCGCGTCGGGCGTGCCTCCGGGCCGCCACCCCGGGGTGACTTCCTGCGGCTCGGCCGCGGTGGCGGTGGGTGCGCCGCGCACCGCTGCAGGGGACGGCGCTGCGCGCATCTGGGCCTGGGCGCCGAGGTCACGCGGGTCGCACATGCAGAGCAGGCAGGCGGCGGCATGGAACGCGGCAGCGAGGCCGCTGAGGCCGCCGTCGAGCTCGGCCCTGGCCATGTGCTGAAGGGCGCGCGGGTCGAACGCGGTCCACGCCGCGATGGTGTGAAGGTCCTGCTCCGGCAGTGAGATGGGCCCGGCGCCCACGTTCTCGTGGGTCAGGAAGCGCACCTTCTTGTACATGGTGGCGAGGCGGCTCACGCGCACCTCGCCGAGGGAGTGGCGGCACTCGTCGCCCACCGGCCCCTCGTAGCGCTCCAGGATCTGCAGCGTGGTCCGCGTCTCGGCCAGCGTGAAGTGATCGACGCTCACCGGGTGCACGTAGGCGCGCTTCTCCTCCCAGTCGAGGCGCTCGACATGAAACTGGCGTCCCTCGTGCAGGTAGATGGCGTCGTCGTGGACCAGAACCGGGGCCGCGAACTGGTCCACCTCGCCGATGACGCGGCCGTCGCTTCCCGGCCGCCCTCCCCCGCTGCCTGCCCACGGCCCCTGGGGTCCCTGCCCTGGGCCGGCCGCCCCCGTCGAGGTATCGATGATCACCACGTTGGTGGCGGCGGCGCGGCGCAGGGAGATGGCCTCCGCGGGGAAGGCGTCAGCGGCCCAGTGATATCGCGAGCCGCTGCGATGCACAAGACCGTCGTCGCGGAACAGCTCGAGGAGTGCGCCGGTCGTCTCAGTGCCACTGGCCCCGAAGGAGTCGCCCGCCTCGAAGGCGAGTTCGAACGCCGCCGCCTGGAGATGGCCGCCCAGCACCAGGAGGTTGTCGGGGTTGATCAGGCCGTGCTCGGGTGGCGCGTCGAGCAGGTACCTCGGGTTGTTCACAAGGAACTGGTCGAGCGGCGAATCTGTGGCGATGAACACGCCCAGCGACTCGCTGTCGCGCCGGCCCGCGCGGCCGATCTGTTGCCATGTCGACGCGATGCTGCCGGGGTAACCGACAAGGATGGCCGCATCGAGATTGCCGATGTCGATGCCCAGCTCGAGCGCGTTGGTGCTGACCACGCCGCGCACGCTGCCGTCGCGCAGGCCGGCCTCGATGGCGCGCCGCTCCAGGGGGAGGTAGCCGCCGCGATAGCCGCGCACCGGGAAGGGGCCGCCCTGTCGCGGTGCGGGGTGCAGCCTCTGCAGGTAGGTGAGCAGCACCTCGACGTTGGAGCGGCTGCGGGTGAACGCGATGGTCTGGAGGTCGCGTTTCAGGAGCTCCGTCATGAGACGCCGCGCCTCGAGGGTGGCCGACCGCCTCAGGCCCATCGTCCCGTCGACCAGCGGTGGGTTCCAGAACCACAGCCGCCGCGCCGCCCGCGGTGCGCCGTTGCGGTCCACCAGTCGGACGGGGCGCTCGAGCAGCGTCTCGGCCAGCTCGCGGGGGTTGGCGATGGTGGCGCTGCAGGCGATGACCGTCGGGTTGCTGCCGTAGAACCGGCACAGCCGCAACAGCCGGCGCAGCACGTTGGCAAGGTGCGAGCCGAACAGGCCCCGGTAGGCGTGCAACTCGTCGATGACGATGTAGCGCAGGTGCTGGAAGAGACGCACCCAGCTGGTGTGGTGCGGAAGGATCCCCCCATGCAGCATGTCCGGGTTGGTCACCACGATGTTGCCGTCGTTGCGGACCGCGCGACGCAGCCCGGGAGCGGTGTCGCCGTCATATGTCGCCGCGCGCAGGCCCTCGGGGAGGTGCGCGGCGATGTCCTGGAGGCCGGCCAGCTGGTCCTGCGCCAGAGCCTTGGTGGGGAAGAGCCACAGCGAGCGAACCTCGGGGTCATGCAGCCAGGCGTCGAGCACTGGCACGGCGAAGGCCAGCGTCTTGCCGCTGGCGGTGGGCGTGACCACCACCACGTCGCGGCCGGCGAGGGCGTGGTCGATGGCCTCGGCCTGGTGGATATAGGGGCGGTCGATGCCGCGCGCCTGCAGAGCCAAGACGACGCGAGGGTCGAGGCTGGGCGCCCACGTGCCGAAGCTCGCTTGGTTGGCCGGGATCAGCTCCTCATGGACGATGCGTCCCGCCACGGTCGCACTGGCGCACAGTTGCGCCAGGGCGCCGGCAACAGGGTCGATGAGCGTGGCCACGGTGGCCGGCAGTGTAGCGAACGTCTGTTCGTCTGACAACCTGGCCGCGGCCCTGCCCTCCTGGCCATCCACACAGCGCCCGCTGCGGGGCGGTACGGTTTCCCCCCAATCCGAGACAAGGAGGGACAGCGGTGCTTGAAGGTGCCACGGCTCACACAACCCTGCCGGCGATGGACATGGACCGGGCCGCGCAGTTCTACACCGAAAAGGTCGGGGCGGTACCTGAGGAGTCAGGTCCGGGCGGAGCGTTCTTCACAGTCGGAGGCTCCACCTTCAGCATCTACCCGACACCCAATCCGAGCCGCGGCGGCCACACTCAGATGGGGCTGCGCGTGCCGGATGTCCGCGCGGCCGTGGCCGACCTGCGCTCACGTGGCATCGTCTTCGAGGAGTACGACTTCCCGGGGTTGAAGACGGTGGATGGCATCGCGGAGACGGGCGGTGTGTCGGCCGCCTGGTTCAAGGACACCGAGGACAACACCATCGGAGTCGTGCAGGTCAACTTCTAGCCGTTCACCGGCAAGGCCGGACGCGGTCAGGGCCTGGGCCGCGGCTCAGCGACGCGCAAGCATGGTCAGTGCGGAGTAATTCGTTCCCACCGCCTGGATGATCTCGACGTGGCGATGGCAGTACATGGCGTTGAACGCCATCTGGCGGTGGTCCTTGCACCAGGCGCCGCCGCAGTTGCGGAGATGGCTGTCGACGTACGAGCATCGGACGGCCGCCGTGCTGTGGCAGCCGGGCTCGGAACACACGATGGTCACGCGCCGAAGCGCTGACGAGAGGTGCGGCGCTGGTTGGATGGAGGCAGGGGAGTGATGAAACACGTGTCAACCTGTGGATTGGTCACCAACGTACACCCGATCTCCACCTCTGTGTGATGAAGCAGCGGTGACGGCTGGGCAACGCAACCACTGTGCCGGCACTCCTTGCACGCGTTCAGCGGCCGCGAATGTCCTGGCGGCTCAGCCGTGGACCGAAACGTGGCGCCCCGTGACCCCCGGACATGAGCAGCAGGATGACCCTGCCGCGCTGTCCCGCGTAGGGCTCGAGCAGCTGCAGCATCCGCTCATCAGTGCCACGCGGCTCTCCGGCGAGCGCGTTGGCAACGACGTTGGGAACGTGGTAGTCGCCCAGCGGCACGGCATCCGGGTCCCCGTGGCTCAGCGCCGTCACCTGCGCCGCCGTCCACGGACCCACACCGGGGAGTGACCGCAGCCTCCGTCGAGCCTCGTCAGCGGGCACTTCGACGAGCGCGTTCAACGTTCCTGCCCGCTGCGCAGCGTGGACGATCGTGGACGCGCGGCGCCACTCGACGTTGCATGCGTGGAACGTCCAGGACGGTGTCGCCGCAAGGCGTTTCGGGTCGGGGGGCAGCAGCAGCCGCGCTTCTCCCGGAGCCGGTTCGCTGACCCGCCGGACCAGGTCGCGGTAGGCCCGGCGCGCGTCCATCCCCACCACCTTCTGGGCCAGAACCACCCACACGAGGGCGTCGAACACCGGCGTTCCCGCGGTGAGTCGCAGCCCCGGTCTGCGACGCCACGCCTCGGCGAGCGCGTGGTGGCGAATCTGGAGCAGCTCTGGGTGGTCGTGCAGCCCGGCGAGGTGAGGGGCGAGATCGAGAGCCGCAGCGGCCCCAGGTCCCACGGCACTGGCCACGAGCTCATCACCGTCGCAGCGCAGGTGGAGCGTCGCCGGCCCCGACGGGGTGCGCAGCGCACGCCAGACCTCCCCGCCGGCGACCCTGATGGTCGGGTCGTCCAGTCCCTGGCGCAGCGGCGACACGGTGGCGACGAGGTCGAAGGGCTGGGGCAGCCGATCACGGCGCGCAGGGACGCCGGTGTCTGTGATGACGGTCACGCCCCGACCATAGCGATGCCGCGTCCCCACCTCGCCGGGCGGGCTCCGCGAGGCAAGCGCCGACGCTCGCGTCGTTTTGCGCTCGCCCGGGATCGGGTACAACTCTGATCGTGCCGACGGCCTTTCAGGACTATTACGCGATCCTCGGCGTCCCCCGCACGGCGACGCAGAAGGAGATCAAGGCCGCCTTCCGCAAGCTCGCCCGCAAGCACCACCCCGACCTCAACCAGGGCGATCCCGCCGCCGAGGGCCGATTCAAGGCGGCCAACGAGGCCAACGAGGTTCTCGGCGACCCCGAGAAGCGCCGTCTCTACGACGAGGTTGGGCCTCGCTGGCGCGAGTACGAGGCCTGGGACAAGGCGGGGCGGCCGGGCGCGTCGCCCTTCGCGGCCCCGGGGGGAGGCGGGGGCGGTCCGCAGGTGCAGTACCGCAGCGTCTCCCCGGATGAGCTGGAGAGCATGTTCGGCGACGCCGACCCCTTCTCCGACTTCTTCCACTCCATGTTCGGCCGCTCCGGCGGCTCCCGGCAACGCACTGCCACCGTGGCGCGCCGTGGCGACGACGTCGAGGGGTCCGCCGAGATCACCCTCGAGGAGGCATACACCGGCACGACACGCACCATCGAGCTGAGTGGCGGCGGTCGCACGCGACGCGTCGAGATCACCATCCCCGCCGGCGTCGCGGACGGCGCCCGCGTCCGCGCCGCCGGGCAGGGCGGGGAGGGCAGCGGACGATCCCCCGCTGGTGATCTCTTCGTCCGGGTCAGGATCCGTCCGCACCCTCGGTTCACGCGCTCCGGCTCCGACCTCCACGTCGGCGTGACCGTGCCGCTCGACGTGGCCCTTCTCGGAGGCGAGGTGGCTGTGCCGACATTGCGCGGGACGACTGCTCAGTTGCGGGTCGCGCCGGGCAAGCAGAACGGCGCGAAGCTGCGCCTGCGCGGTCTCGGCATGCCCAAACTGCGCGGCAGCGGCCACGGCGACCTCATCGCCGAGATCTCCGTGCGCCTGCCGGACGCGCTGAGCGAAACGACCGCGCAGCTGGCCAAGCAACTGCGGGCCGAACGCGAGGCCGCCGGCCTCTGACGCTCAGGAGGCGATGCCGAAGAGGCTGCTGATGCGGCTGCGCAGGTCATCCTCGCTGATCGCCCCCATGACCACCGAGACCAGCCGGCCGGAACTGCTGTAGAAGGCGGTCAGCGGCATGCCTCGAGCACCGAGGGCGTCGTGCAGGCCGCTGTCCTGCACGCCACCGATATCGCGGGCCAGCGGCCACCCCGTGATGCCGTAGCGACGAGCCATGGCCAGCCCTTCCCCGTTCTCCAGGGAGTCGACCCCGGCGAATGTGACCTTGCCGGCGAGATCGTGGGCGACCGCCACCATGCCGGGAAGCTCCCCGCGGCAGGAGGTGCACCAGGAGGCGAAGAAGTCCAGGACGACGGGGTGGCCGTGAAGGTCGGACATGCGGACGACCCCGCCACCGCTGAGACGGGGCAGCTGCCACGTGGTGGGCTGCGTCGAGTTCGTCACCGGCTGTGGAGCCGACGACGAGGCTCGGGTGGCGACCAGCAGGGCGATGACGGCCACGGCGACAACCACGATGGCGCGCCAGGCGAGGGCGCGCACGGGGCGGATGGTCACGCCGGCAATTGTCCACCCACAGCGGCACCGGCCCCCTCTTCGCAGCGCTACGCCCCCCAGAGCGCACCCTCGGCCCCGACCGCAGCGCCGATCGTGTAGCGAAGCAGCAGATGGTCGCCCGCGCGCCGCACGGAGCGAAGCTCTCCCGCCCTGGCGAAAGGCGGCAGCTCCACCCCTTCGACAAGGCTGCGTCGTCCCGCCGACCCTCGGCTGATGCCGACGAGTTGCGGAGCGATGGTCAGGAACAGGTCGACGGGCACGCCGCCTTCCAGCAGGGTGCCGAACAGGTGCGGCCCTCCCTCGCAGAGCAGCGCGCCTCCGCCGGCGAGGTCCCGCGCAGCCGCCAGGATCACGGCCGCGCTCACGGCGTCGGGCTCCGCGGCGGGACCGCCGCGCAACCTCGGCGGTGTGCCCGCCGCAACCGCACCCTCCGCGGTGACCACATGAACGGGCACTGCCGGGTGGGTCAGGGCCACGGCGTCAGCGGGAAGCTCGCCGGTCCGGCTGACCACCAGCAGCGGGGCGGGCGCGGCCGGGCGCCCTGCGGCGGCGCGCAGGATGGCGAGGTCTCGGGCACGGCCGGGGGCGAGCGTGATCGCCGTCCACTGGTGGTTGCGGGTGGCCCGCAGGGTGCCGGCGCCGACCACGATGACCCCTGCCACGGCGCGGAGCATGGCCATCAGGGTGCGGTCGGCGGCCACCCCACCACCGACGGCGCGGGAGTCATCGCTGTCCATCCCCAGGCTCGCGACGCCGTCGATGGTGCTGACGAAGTTGACGGCGATGCGTCCGGCACCGACCAGAAGGGGCGCGCCGTACTCCTCCTCGAGCGCGCAGCGTGGTGCGTCCTCCTCGCGCTCGAGGAGGACGCTGAAGAGGCCAGGCACCGGCATGTCAGCCGGTGTGGACCCCGACAGCGGTCCCGACGCCGTAGGTGAGGGCCGCGACAACTGCGGCGATGCCCAGTTGCCGGACCGCGGTGCGCACGCGCGACCGGCCGGTGAACACGGCCACGGCGATCCCGACAGCAATCGACGCGAGGGCGCCGAGCACGATCGACCAGATGACTGCAGCCGTCCCGCTCCCGAAGAACCACGGCATCAGCGGAACCAGCGCGCCCACGGCGAAACTCCCGAACGAGGACGCGGCCACCGCGACCGGCGACCCGGTGGAACCCGGGCTCACACCCAGCTCTTCGCGGGTGTGCACCTCGAGCATCACCTCCGGATCACGGGCCAGGGCCGTGGCCACCTCCTCGGCGGCGGCCGCGGGGACCCCACGGGAGACGTAGAGGGCAACCAGCTCGCGGCGCTCGGACTCCGGGTGGCGGCGCAGTTCCTCCCGTTCGATGGCAACCTCGCGATCGATGAGCTCCTTCTGGGCGCTGACCGACACGTACTCGCCCGCGGCCATGGAGAACGCGCCGGCAAGCAGGCCGGCGAGCCCGGCAAGGCGCACAACGCCTGCGGCAGGATGCGCGCCCGCTACGCCGAGGATCAGCGAGACGTTGGTCAGCAGCCCGTCGCTGACCCCGAAGACGGCGGCCCGGGCGGTGCCGCCCTGGACGTCCCGATGCTGCTCATGGCGTGGCGCGGCCCCCGCGGTTGCCGTCGCCGCCGCCGGTCTGACCTTGAGCTCCACGCCCCCAAGGTTAGCGTGCGAGGGGCAGAATGCGAGCTCGGGCGGTACGGGGCTCCGGCTCGGAGACGCGGCCCGGAGGCTGCACACGCACGGCCTCACCCGGACGTCCAAAGTAATAGCCCTGAGCGCAGTGCACCCCCAATCGCTTGAGCGCCTCCGCCTCCTCCAATGTCTCCACACCTTCGGCGACAACAGTGGCGTTGATCTGCTCGATGAAGTAGATCAAGCCGTGGAGCAGCGCACGACGCGCCAGGTCGCGGTGAATGTCCCTGATCAGGGACATGTCGAGCTTCACGATGTCCGGCTTGGTGCTGAGGATGTGGCTGAACGTCGCAAAGCCGGCGCCGGCGTCGTCGACGGCGTAGCGCATGCCGCGGAATCGCAGTCGCGCCACCGAACTGTTGAAGTGCGGGTAGTCGCCGATGGCGGCGTGCTCGGTGACCTCGATGACCACGCGATCGGTGCCCCGCTCCAGGAGCGCCGCGAATTCGCTCATGATCGCCGTCTTGGGGGACACGTTGATCGAGAGGTACACGTCGGGCTCGAGTGTGTCGATGTGTGCGAGGGCCGATCGCACCGCGGCGAGCTCGAGCTCGGGGCCGAGTCCCACTCTCTCAGCGGCCGCGAACCAGACGTCCGGCGGCTGGGGGGTCTCCCCTTCGAAACGTGCCAGCGCCTCGTAGCCCACCGCAGCACCGCTGATGAGGTCGACGATCGGCTGCAACACCGTGGTCAGCCGCCCCTCGCGTAGGACGGCGCGGATCTGGGCTCGCTTCTGGCGCCGAGCAGCTGCCTCGTGCTCCTCACGATCGAGCTGTTCGGCGTAGATGCGCGCCAGCATGCGCATGAAGCGCACGTCGCGCTTGCCGACGCTGTGGTCGGCGGTGGCGCTCACGCAGGCCATCGATCCCCAGATGCGGCCGTCGGGGAGGCTGATCGGCACACCGACGTAGCTGCCGATGTTGGCCTGATCGGTGACCTCCATGCGCGATGTCACGGGGTCGGCAGCGGTGTCCGGAATGGCCTCGCCAAGACTGCCCTCGGTCATCGCCTTGCAGTACATCCAGCTCAGCGGCGCGCGCAGCTCGGTGCTCAGCCTGAAAAGAGCGGCGTCGCCGGCGACGTGGCGGAACACTTGCTCGCCACCCGAGAACTCGGAAACGAAGGCGACATCGAAGTCCAGGTACTCGCGGGCGGCCTCGAGAAGGTCGTCGACCAGCATCCGCGCTGGTTGCTCGAGCGCAAGCGCAGAAAGAGCCGTATCACCGTGCGTGATCTCGCCAGGGGTCACAATCCCTCCACTCTCTCTCTTCCTGCCAGCGCGTTACAGCGAAGACTCAGCGTTGTATATGCCTCTGAGCCCCGTCAGCGCTGTCCTGCGACAGACTCGTGACCGAGCCTCGGTTCAGGTGGGGTGCGATTGCACAGCCTGCTGCACCGCCGTGCTGTCATCAGCGCCCGATTTCGATGCAGTGTCCTCAGCCTCACTGCCACGGCCGACCTCGGCATTGAACGCGCCCCCGAGCATGATGATCTGTCCGAGCAGACCGAAGTAGAAGAGCAACACAAAGATGAAGCCGAAGGTCTGTCCCCACTGCGGGCTGCGCGTCACGATCTTGAAATAAAGCGGAAACAGCAGTGTCAACGCCTCGAAGAGAATGCCCGCAGCGAGGGCACCGGGGATGATGTCGCGCACGTGCTGATGACGATGCGGCACCACGAAATAGATGACCCCGAAGAGCAGTGACGCGTCCACGATACCGGCCGACACCTGGATGAGCAGGCTGGCCGCGCCGCCGCGCAGCACGTCGGGCAGGCCGGGCAGCGACTGCAGCAGAGAGAGGATGCCGCCGCTGGCCACCAGGGGCACGGCCATCACTGTGAAGAGCAGCACCATGGCGATCGACATCGCCTTCTGAGCGAAGAATCCGCGCGACCTGACCCCGTACATGCCGTTGAGCCCGTTCTCCATGGCGCTGAACAGTCCCGCGCCCGTCCACACAAGGCCGAGGATGCCGGCGATGGCGAACGCGCCTGTGCTGCGACGGAAGTCGTCAAGAGCTGTGATGATCTGACACGTGCCGCCGCCCGTCTGCTGGACGTGGCAGTTGGGAAACGCCGCAAGGACCTGCTGTACGACCGTGGCGCGCGTTCCCGGGTCCTGCAATGCAAGGCCCACCACCGTCACCGTCAGGATGACCATGGGGAAGAAGGCGAAGAACAGGTTCCAGGCGACGATCGTCGCCCAGTTGGGACCCTGCGCCCCGAGGTAGCGGCGGACGGCGCGAACCGGCAGCCACCCGCCCAGCCTCTGCTTCACATGGCTGATGCTAGGCCATGGGGACGAGGCGGACCGCCGCTACCCGATGCGGAGGACATCGGTCGGCCACGACGGGGTGGTCAGGCCCCGGAGATGGCGATCCGCTCTGCGTAGACGGGGTTATCGCGGAATACCGCCATCGTCTCGACATCGACGAGGTCACCGTCGCGCCAGAACTCACGACGCATGACACCCTCACTCACAAACCCCGCCTTCTCGTAGCTGCGCCGGGCCCGGTCGTTGCCACTGAACACGAACAGCGAGACCTTCTCCATGGCGAGGTGGCGGAAGGCGTACTCCACGGCGAGCTTGCACGTCTCCGTGCCGTATCCCCTGCCCCATCGCTCCGGTGGTCCGATCCAGATGCCGAAGCCGCAGTGGCGGTTGAAGTGGCTGATGTTGTGCAGGCCGGTGCCGCCGACGTACTCGCCGTCCGCCAGGCACTCGAT
The DNA here is from genome assembly GCA_003153125.1 of Candidatus Dormiibacterota bacterium. Lineage (GTDB taxonomy): Bacteria > Chloroflexota > Dormibacteria > Aeolococcales > Aeolococcaceae > Aeolococcus. Next base: position 24,616 of record PLWW01000018.1, read on the forward strand.
CGCCCAGCGGAGTGCGTCCGGCTGATCGTTGGCAACCCACTGCTGTGCCTGCTCCAGCGAGTACGGGAGCAATGCCCAGTGAGCGAGGTGGTACACGACGCGAGGGTCGGCGAGGCTTTCGACCATCCGCGGCGCATCGTCGGGCCGCACGGGCCGCAGGCGCACCAGCCGTCCGGTGATGTCCATCAGCGCACAACGGTGGCGCTCTCCAACTCTGCGATGACGGCGTCCGCGACCTGGGATGTGCCCACGGACGTGGGGTCGTCGCGGCTCGGCTTCATATCGTAGGTGACACTGCGACCTTCGGCGATGACCGTTGCGATGGCCGCCTCGAGCCTGTCGCCTGCATCCGTCTCACCGATGTGGCGCAGCATCATCATGCCACTGAGCATCATCGCCATCGGGTTGGCCACGTTCTTGCCCGCGTACTTCGGCGCGCTGCCGTGGGTCGCTTCGAAGACGGCGATGTCGTCGCCCGTGTTGGCACCCGGTGCAAGCCCGAGTCCGCCGACCAGACCGGCGCAGAGGTCGCTGAGAATGTCGCCGAACAGGTTGGGCATCACCATGACGTCGTACAGCTCGGGCTTCTGCACCAGCTGCATGGTCATGTTGTCGACGATGCGGTCGTCGAACTCGATCTGCGGGAACTCCTTGGCGACCTCCTCGGCGACACGGAGCCACAGCCCCTCGGTGTACTTCATGATGTTGGCCTTGTGCACCGCCGTCACCTTGTGACGGCCGTTGTCGATCGCCCACTGGAACCCGAAGCGGAAGATGCGCTGCGTTGCGGTGATGCTCGTCGGCTTGATGCTGATGCCCGAGTCCTCGCGGATGCGCCGCCCGTTGAGCCGCGCGATGGTCTCGATCAGCTCCAGGGTCCCCGGCTCTCCCTCCGCGAACTCGATGCCCGCGTAGAGGTCCTCCGTGTTCTCGCGGATGACCACCAGGTCGACGTTGTCGTAACGGCTGCGCACGCCCGGGTACCACTTGGTTGGGCGCACCAGCGCGAACAGGTCGAGCTCCCTGCGCAGAGCCACGTTGACGCTGCGCATCCCCTTGCCGATGGGCGTGGTCAGCGGACCCTTGATGGCCACCTTGTTGCGACGGATGGACTGCAGGACGTGGTCGGGCATGGGTGTGCCGAACTCCTCGACGACGTCAAGCCCCGCGTTCTGCACGTCCCACTCGATGTCCACGCCGGTGGCGTCGATCACCCGGCGCGCCGCCTCGCTGACCTCGTACCCAATCCCGTCACCGGGGATCAACGTGATGGTGTGACGCGCCATTCTTCCAGCCTCCTCAGCACTTCTTGCAGACGGCGAGTCTCGCAAATCCGTCCCTCGGAGGGACCGGTGCGTCGCCTCGCCATGGTGCGCGACACTGGCCCGATGTGGAGCGACGGGATCGACACGTGGTACGCGGCGCACGGACGCCACGACCTGCCCTGGCGCCAGACCACCGACCCCTGGGCCGTGCTGGTCAGCGAGCTGATGCTGCAGCAGACGTCTGTCGCCCGCGTCCTGCCTCGTTGGGAGCGCTTCGTGCGGCGCTGGCCGGACCCTGTGTCGTGTGCCTCGGCGCCGCTCGACGCCGTGCTGCGCGAATGGCAGGGGCTGGGGTACCCGCGCAGGGCACGGTGGCTGTGGCTGATCGCGGGTCGGGTCAGCGAGGGTGGCTGGCCGCCCGGTGAGGACGGCCTCAGGACGCTCCCTGGGGTGGGTCGGTACACGGCCCGAGCGCTGCTGGCCTTCAGCGACATCGGTGCCGACGCCGGGTCGCCGCCACCGTGCGACGTGAACATCGGCCGCGTCGCAGCCCGCGCCGCGCTGGGGCGCGAGCCGCACGAGCTCGCCCCATCCGTGCTCGACCGCACCATTGCCGGCGGCCGCCCCCACACCCTGAGGGTCCGCGACTACGCGTACGCCATGTTCGACGTGGGCGCCATTCATTGTCGTGCCACCCCACGCTGCCACTCCTGCGCACTGGAGGCGGTTTGCGCCCTGCGCGGCAATGGGACTCCAGTCGCCAGACGGCGGGCCGCCCCGCCCTACCGGGGCAGCCTCCGAGAGCTGCGCGGAACCATCCTCGCCGCAGCCCTCGCCGACATGCAGCGTCACGGCGCCGCGCTGGTGGAGGCGGGGATGCACGTCCCCGGTGCGACCGGCGAACGCTGCCTGGAAGCCGTCAGCGGTCTGATTGCCGACGGGCTGCTCGACCCCGGCCGTGCCGTGGACCCCGGCGCGGCGAGCTCCGCCGAGGTCACCGCAGCCGTTGCGGCGCCGTCGCGGCGCTAGGATGCGCTGAGTGGCGACCAGATCGACAGCGCTTGATGCGGTGCGCACCGCGCTGTGGGCGCGCTCGGAGTTCTCCTTCATCCCCGACCGCGACATGGCCCCTCTCGACGGCGACGCGCGCCCGACGGGCGGCCGGCGCCTCCTCTTCGCGGGCTTTCCGTCCGACTTCAGCCTCGCCTTCCTTCTGGCGCTCCTGGAACTGGACGTCGAGGTTGTCGGGGTGCTCACGTCGCCGGGCGCGCACCCGGCAATCCTGGCCGACAACGCGCTCAGCCGCATCGCCGACCACATCGGTGTTCCGCTGCTGCGGGCATGGAGGGTCAACGACGAGCACACCCTGCTCGACCTGGCGGGCCTCGACCTCGACGCGGCGGTCATGGCCAGCTTTGACCAGATCATCGGCGCCCGTGCGCTGGCCGTGCCACGCCAGGGTTGGATGAACGTGCATCCCAGTGCCCTGCCGGCGCGGCGCGGGCCCGAGCCCGTGTACTGGACGATCGCGGACGGCGACAGCATCGCCGGCATCACCATGCACCGTGCGGTGCCGAAGGTGGACGCCGGCCCGGTGCTCGTGCAGCGCACCCTCGAGGTGGCCGCTGACGACACCTCGGGAACCCTGACCCGTCGCCTTTCGGACGTCGGCTCCGCCGCGCTCGGCGAGGCCGTGGGCCGGCTGCTTGCCGGCGAGGCCGGTGAACCACTGGACCTGACCAACTCCAGCTACGCCCCGTCCGTGGGCCATCGCCACCTCGACCCCGCGCCGTCAGTCGCGACCGCCCTGCGCATGATTCGCGCCGGGGTGCCCAATATGCCCGCTTGGACAACCATTGACTCCAACGTTGTCTACGTGATCGCAGCGCATGCCGGCGCCCCCGGGCACGGTCAATCGTCGCTCACCCTGGCTGACGGCGTGATTATCCTGGATGACGTCTGGCGACAATGCGGATGTCATCACAATCTGGTGGCCTGTCCGCACCTTCAGGAATGAGCGATTAGCATCAGGGTCGTGGACACCTCGCCGATCCTGGTTGTCGAAGACGATGACCTGGTCCGAACCTTCCTCTGCCGCGCCCTCGCCGGTCTCGGCGGCGAGGTGGACAGCTGTGGCAACGGCTCCGATGCGCTGGAGGCTGTGTCGCGTCGCCGTTACGGAGTGGTCCTGCTCGACGGACTCCTGCCCGACATCCATGGCGTCGACCTTGGCAGGAAGCTGATCGGCCACGTCAACGGCGCCGGCGCCGGCATCTGCTTTGTGAGCGGCACGCTGCGCCGCCCCACCGCCATGAACAGCGGCGTCAGCGCTCTCCCCAAGCCGCTGCGGATCGCCGACCTCACCGCCGCCGTCACCGCGCTTCTCGACTGGCACCATGGCCAGGCGGGCGACTCCCCTGCCGACCGCCTGGCCATGCTCGACCGGCTCGGCGCCGAACTGCTGGTGGGCTGACCACCGTGGGCACCGCGGAGCTTCCGCCCGTGTCACAACTTCCTTGGGCGGTCGGCCGCGACCGTTTCGTCGCCGACGCCGGTGCGGTGACGGGCGAGGGCGCCTGCTGCCTCTTCCTCATCGACTCCGCCATCCCGGCCAGTGCGCGCGCCGGCTACGCAGCCCTCGTGATCGCCTACGCGCGGAGCAACGAACCGGTGACCATCCTCGAGGGCGGTGCCGCCGCCATCCTCATCCGCGATGGCGGCGTGGCCTCCGGCGCGATTGCCGCACGCCGCCTCCTCAAGCAGATGGCCCGCCTCGGCCTTCAGGAGACGTTGCGCGCCGGCGTGTCGACGCTCGAGAACGGCATCCACGACGCCATCAACAGCGCACGCGAACTGGCGGCCTCAGCCCCCGCCGGTGAGGTCGGCGTCGCCTCCTGACCGGCCCGATGCGCCTCGGTCAGCCCTCGCGGGCCGCCGCGACCAGCACGCTGGCGACCTCAGGCCGGCTGAACTCGGGAGGAGGCAGTTCGCCGGCAAGCAGCATCTCGCGCACGCGCGTCCCGCTGAGCACCAGGTGGTCCTCGTCGGGGTGCGGGCAGGTCCTGGTGCTGGCCATGCCCTCGCAGCGATGGCACCAGAAGGTGTGCTCGAACGGCAGGATCTCGATGCCCAGAGCGGTGCGGTCGATGTTGTCGAAGATGCGCTGGGCGTCGTAGGTGCCGTAGTACTTGCCCACCCCGGCATGGTCGCGGCCGACGATAAAGTGGGTGCAGCCGTAGTTGCGGCGAACGATGGCGTGGAGCACGGCCTCGCGCGGCCCCGCGTAGCGCATCGCCGCCGGGAAGGTGCCGAGCACCACCCGGTTCTGCGGGTAGTAGCCCTCGAGGAGGACCTCATAGCAGCGCATGCGCGTGGCCGCCGAGATGTCGTCGCCCTTGGTGTCCCCCACCAATGGCTGAAGGAACAGCCCGTCGATGGACTCGAGCGCGACCTTGTGGAGGTACTCGTGGGCGCGGTGCACGGGGTTGCGGGTCTGGAACCCGACGATGGTGCGCCAGCCCAACTCCGCGAAACGCCCGCGAGTCTGGGCGGGCGTGAGGTCGTAGGTGGGAAACGCCGAGGTGGGGATCCGCAGCGCGTGGATCTCGCCGCCGATGGCGTGCGCGCCCTGTGCAAGACGTGCGGCCACGCCGGGGTGAGCTGAATCGGCGGTGCCGAAGCATGCCTCCACCTCGGCGGCGAGGTCGACGGTGAACACCTCCGACACCACCAGCAACGCCAGCGGGTCGCCGTCGGTGCCGACCAAGACGACGGTGTCCCCGGCGCGTCTCGCGCGCGCTGTGTCCTCATCTACGGCAAGCACCACGGGCATCGACCAGATCGAGCCATCGCTGAGCCGCATCGTCCCGCACACGGAATCATGGTCTGCGGACCCGACGAAGCCGGTGAGCGGGCTGAACGCACCCACCGCGATGCAGTGGACGTCCGCCTGCTGGCGTGAGTCAAGGGTGATGCGCGGAGCACCGTCAAGCGAGGCAAGACGCCGTGCACCCTCCTCAGGCGACAACAGACGATCGACGAGCTTGACTGTTGACGTCCGCGCCGCGGCCGGCTCCGACGTCGCGGCGGATGGCTGCGCTGTCACAGTACAGTCACCGCAGAAGATCGCGGCTGCTTGGCTTGCACACTACACCTCGTGATGAGTCCAACAATGGTGTCCGCAACCGACCGCGTTCGATCGCGCGGACGAGAGGTTGGACAATCCAAGCATCCATTATGTCATCCGGCTTTCTTTGTTGGCACTGCGGCTGACGCGTCGTATCGCGCGGCGATCCTTATGCACAACAGTGAATGCGGCGACGGCCGGCCGTCGCCGAGATCAATCGATGTAGCATCCACCGCGTCAGGGTGGACCAACGCGTGGCCGCCGTTGATAGGTGGCGCGTCATGAATCAGCAGGGGAGAATCGCGGTGAGCGAAGTTCGTGGGGTGACCATCTGGTTCACCGGGATGAGCGGCGCGGGCAAGTCGACCATTTCTGAGGGAGTGCTCGGCGAGCTGAGAGCCCGGAGCACGCGCGTGGAGTTGCTCGACGGCGACCTGGTCCGGCAGAACCTCAGCAAGGGTCTCGGTTTCTCCAAGGAGGACCGCGACATCAACATCCGGCGCATCGGTTTTGTCGCCGACCTGCTGACCCGCAATGGCGTCACCGTCCTGGTGGCCGCCATCTCGCCGTACCGCGAGGCGCGCGACGAGGTTCGCGCCCAGATCGGCGACTTCCTCGAGATCCATGTCGCCGCCACGCTCGATACGCTTGTGGACCGTGACGTCAAGGGCCTCTACCGCAAGGCGCTCGCCGGCGAGCTCGCCAACTTCACCGGCGTCTCCGATCCCTACGAGGCCCCCGCCGACCCTGAGCTGGTGATCCACACCGACCACGAGGACGTGCAACTGTCGATCAAGCGTGTCCTCGACCTTCTCGACGACTTCATCGCCGAGCGCGACGGCGACGGCCTGCGCCGGGAGAGCGCCGGCTGAGCGCCCTGGGTCAGTAGGAACCGCGGGCGGCGATCAGCGCGGGGATCGTCTTGGCGAGGATGTAGAGGTCCATGACCACGGACCAGTTCTCCACGTAGAACAGGTCGTACCTCATGTAGTCCTCGAACACCAGTTCGTGCCTGCCGTTCACCTGCCACAGCCCGGTGAGGCCGGGCTTGACGCGCAGCCGCTGCAAGAAGCGCTCGTCGTAGTTCAGCGTCTCCTGGGGCAGCGCAGGCCGGGGCCCGACGAGGCTCATGTCGCCGCTGAGGACATTGAATAGCTGCGGGAGCTCGTCGATCGCGAACCGTCGCAGCTGCCGGCCAATCCGGGTCACGCGCGGATCGGCCCGCATCTTGAAGAGGAGCCCGTCGGCCTCGTTCTGGTCGTGGAGCTGGTGGCGGAGATCCTCGGCGTTGACCACCATGGTGCGGAATTTGCACATCATGAAGGTGCGGCCTTCGGCGCCCACCCGCTCCTGGCGGAAGAGCACGGGGCCCCTGCTGGTGAGGCGGACCAGTGCGCCGATGACCAGCATCGGCACGGCGGCGACCACCAGCATCGCGGAGGCGATGGTCACGTCGAGGACCCGCTTGAGGAACCGCGCCCGCGACGAGAAGCGCTGGCGGCGCAGCGAGAAGAGCGCCATCCCGTCGAGCGGCTCGACGACGGCGCGCGACGCCGCGAGGTTGGTGAGGCCCGACGACACCCGCACGGAGATGTCGGTGCCGGCCAGGGCGGTGTCGATCTGCTGGAGCATGCCGCCGCCGACGGCGCTGCCGGCGATGATCACGATCCGCGCGTCGAGACGCTCCGCGACCTCCCCGATCGTGTCGACCGTGCCCAGAACGGCGAGTCCGTCGACCGTGGTCACGCCCGCATTGGTGACCTCGATGAAGCCACGGACGTCGTATCCCAGCCAGCGTCGCCGCGCAAGTGTCCGCGCCATCGCTCGGGCCTCGTCATTGCAGCCCACGATGATGGTGGGCTGGCTGGTGATGAAGCGGGCGTTGAGAGCGTGGTTGATGCGCCGCACCAGCATCCGGCCGCCGATCGTGGTCGCCAGTGATACGGCCAGCAGAGAGGCGATGAAGCTGCGCGAGATGTTGAGCTTGGCGCCGAACGCGACCAGCACGACCACGAGCACAGAGAAGATGACTGCGTGGAAGAGCTGGCGCATCTCCGCGGTGACGTGGGTGGAGCGGCGGAAGTCGTAGAGGCCGTAGACGCCGAAGATGACCGGCCACGCCGCAACCGTCAGGAAGAGCGTCGAGTCGATCGGGTCGAGCAGGTCCGTGCCGAGGTTCAGGTGGCTGTGGATCCCCTTGGCGGCGAGGTATGCCACCAGGACCGCGAGCACGTCGACGACCACCGTGAGCACCAGGAGCCCGAACATCCAGCGATGGCGATGCGCATGGCGTTCCGCGCCCGCCGGGGCGGCCGCGATTCCACCGCCAAGGGCGACCGGGTGACCGACCAGCTCGGCTTGCGAGATGTCGCCCCCTGCCCAGGTATCGGCTTGAACCTGTCCGGGTGTCCCTATCAGATCGACCACGGCTCCCACTCCCCCCTTATCGGTGCTCTGTCACACCCGATCGCGGAAGTGTAACGATGGGTCGGGGACGGTGTCAATGACGCGTCTGGCGTGGTTGACTGCTTCTTCGCCGTCGCCGGCCGAGCGGTCGCCCGCCGCCGCATCGCGGCCCCCTCCTCTATAGACTGAGGCGACCAGGGACGACCAGGGACATGGTGCCGGCGGACGGTACGGGGCTTCCCGGCGGGCTGACCTGATCTTGGGCAGACAGCTTCGACGACCTGGCGGAGACAGACGTCAGCGTACCCGGCTCCGTATGGCCCGCCCGCGCGCTAGCATCGCATGACCCGATTGATACGTTCGCCGGGATTGGCTTGTTGACAAGGTGGCTCACTTCAGGTCAAACTCTCGCAACGGCTCCGTCACATCGGGGCGCCGCGGGGGGGAAACCACGCGGGGGAAGGTATTCGGACGCGTCAAAGGGGGTCGCAGACAGGGCTATGCAGGGATTCATCTCCAAGTGCTCTGGCGCCGTAGTCGGGATTGCCACTGTTGCTGTCCTGGCGGGCTGCGGCGCGACCATGAACGGCGCTGTCCTGGGCATCCCGCCGACGAGCGCTCCGGGCGCCGTGCTCAGCGCCACCGATCCCGCGATCGGCGCCTTCCAGCAGAACCTGATCAATGAGTTGAACCTGGTGGCTGCGACCGGCGGCGCACGCGAGTCCCAGCTGCTCCAGGCGGAGTTCAACGCGCTCGCCAACGACCATTCGTTGATCGGGTTCGAGAAGATCACCGCGCTCCAGAAGTTCGGCGAGGCGCAGATCGCCAGCCGCGAGCAGTCGATTGCCGCGGACATCTCGACTGTCCAGGCGCTCCAGCACATCGGCGGCGCCCAACGCGCGGCTCTGATTTCCAACCTGCAAACCGTCAGCGCACGCCTGTCGGCGCTGGGCGCGCAGATCGCCCAGACGGCCTTCGTCGACATGCTCAGGACCGAGACGCTGTCGATCGCGACCAGCAGCAACGTGAATGGGACAGTGGAGCCGATCGTGCACCTTGCCTCGGCGGCCGATTCGATGCTGGCCGAAGCGAGCCTGCTCGCTCAGCACGGTCAGCAGTTCAACGCCGCGATCGTGCAGAACGCGTCAACGGACCCGAACCACGGTCTCGAGGTCGCTGCCTTCCAGGACCTGCAGCGCAGCGTCTCGTCGATGTCCTACACGGCCAACGCCGCGCTCAACGCGGTGATCCCCCTGGTCCTCGCCCCCGACTCCGTCTCGGTCACCACGATCAACAACGAGCGTTCGCTCATGTCGTCGGAACTGGGCTCGTTCGGAGCTCTGACGGGCGCACAGGCCGACATCAACAGCCTCCGCGGTTGGGTGAAGCCGATCGCGGCACCGGCGGCCGCCGTGGCGCTCCCGGTCGCCATCTGGGGCACGCCTCCGCCGGCGCCGGCGCCCACGCCGGTGGCAACGCCGCTGCCGACACTGCTGCCGACGGCCACGCCGACGCCTGTGTCCACACCTTTGCCGACACCGGTGCCGACCGCCGCGCCGACACCTGTGCCGACCGCCGCGCCGACACCTGTGCCCACGCCAGTGCCAACACCCGTGCCGACGGCGGTGCCAACCGACACGCCGACGCCTGTGCCGGCACCAGCCACCGGAACGCTCAGTGGAACAGTGGCTGACTCGGTCGGTCCGGTCGTGGGGGCCAGCGTCACCTATACGGGCGTCGTCGACCAACAGAACACCTACACCGTGACCACAGACGTGAACGGGTACTACTACTTCGGCCCGATGCTCGCGGAGGACTACACAGTCACGGTAACGGGGGCCAATGATGACTCGCAGACGTCGACCGTCACCGTGCCGGCGGGCAGCGCGACGTGGAATTTCACTCTAACCGCGACGACGCCGTCGCCGTCACCAACTTAGACACCAGGCGGCTACAGACACAGAACAGACAACGGATTTGCCGTTGCAATCAGGGGGGGAAGGGGATGAACATGAACATGGGCACATGGCTCAGGAAGTCAGGTGGAGTGGCCGCGCTTGGAGGCGCCGGGCTGTTCGCATTTTCGCTCGCGGCGTCGCCAGCACTGGCGGCGGGCAACCCGAACTTCGACGGCGTGCTCGCCGCATCGAGCCCGACGGGGTTTCCAACAAGCCCGGCTTCGCTGGACGTGTCGTCCGGTCCGGTGAGCCTGCACTTCGACACGCTGGTCACCAACCTGACCACGGAACACCAGAACGTGGCGCTGAACTTCTCGGTGGACCACATCGTCACGCTCAACGGCGTCAACGTCGCTGACGGCCAGCCGGGCAAGCCGGGAATCACCTTCAACGGGCCTGCGGGCACCGTCCAGCAGGAGATGGCGGGGCGCCAGTCGTTCACGCTGAGCCTCAACGCCTCGGAGAAGAACCAGAAGCTGGATCTCACCCGCACCATGTCGGCCTGCGGTTACTACCAGATCGATGTGTGGGCGCCTGAAACCGGCCCGAACGCTCCTCGCCATCGGGAGACCCTCGCGTCTGGCTTCATTCGCGTTCTTGGCTGCAGCAGCACGCAGCCAACTCCGTCGCCCACGCCCACGAGCAGCGTCCAGGGCATCACCAGCCCACCCAGCCCCGACGGCGCTGGCGGTGGCGGCGTCCAGGCCGTGACCAGCCCGTCGACTGGCGCTGACATCCTTGGACCCGGAGCGGGCGGCCTCGCCCTGGTGACCGTCGGACTCGGGCTGGTCGTTGCCGGCGCGCGTCGCAAGAACCTCAAGCGCGAGGCTCCCTGACCGAACATGGAAATCAAGGACTATCTCCGAGCGATTCGACGCTGGTTGTGGATGCCCATCGTTCTGCCCCTCGTCGCCGGGGCGGGAACGGGTGTGCTCCTCCTCAAGCAGCCGCTGCAGTACCAGGCAGACGCGACCGTCGTCGTCCCCGCCGTGAGCGCCCGTGGGTTCTCGACGAGCGCGGCCGCGCAGTACGTGGCCACCTTCAAGGACGTGCTGGTCTCCGCGCCACTGGTCTCGGAGGTGTCGAAGGCAACCGGCGTGCCGACCAAGGACCTCGTCAGCGGTCTGACGGCGTCGACGGTCACGGTGTCGAGCAACATCATCCACGTCACCTACATCGGCTACCAGAAGAACAACGCCAGCAAGGTGGCCGAGCTGGCCACGCGCGACACACTCGACATCGTCGCGCAGCCCCAGTTGCAGCAGGCCCAGGCGGCGGTCGCCTCATCCTCGGCCCAGCTCAGGGCTGCCGACGACGCCATCAACGCCTTCACCAACAGCAGCGGGCAGGTGCAGCCTGACGTGGCCTTCCGCACCAAGCAGGCGGAGCTGCTGTCGCTGCAGCTGCAACTGCAGCAGACGCAGATCGCCGGTGACGTGCCGCGTGCAACGCTTCTGCAGTCGGTCATCACCCAGCGCATCGCGGAGCTGAGCCAGCTGGCCGCGCAGCTCAATCAGTACACCTCGCTGACACAGGCCAGGCAGCAGGCCGTGACGGTCGCCTCGCACGACCAGCAGCTGCTCGGCGACGCCCAGGCACTCCTGAGCGCCGACCATCTTCCCAACACCGTGACGGTGGCGGATATTGGCAAGCTCTCCCGCTCCGGCAACATCCTCAAGTTCAGTGCCATCGCGGCGGCCGTCGCCCTGATCATGGCGCTCGCGCTCATCCTTCTCATGGAGCTGATGCGGTACCGGCGCCCCGCGGTCGCCGGAAGCGGCGGACAGCTGCTCACTCCTACGACGGCGGGAACGGTGGCGGCACCGCTGACCGCGACTGACGCAGTTCCCAGCAGCAACGGCGCGCACGTCCACGCGGACGATCCCGATGGCGAGCGCGACCTGGTCACCTCCGCGGGCCCGAAGGCGCGCAGGTAGTCTCGGATCTCCCCGCCCGCCCGTCGGGCGGGGAGGATTCGTGCCAGATATGCCGACAACAGTTCTCTACATTGCGGGTACTGGGCGGAGCGGGAGCACCGTCCTCGCCAACCTGCTGGGCGAGGTCGACGGCTTCTTCGCGGCTGGCGAGGTGCGCTTTCTGTGGCAGCGGGGTCTCGTCGAGAATCGCCTCTGCGGGTGCGGCGCCCCGGTGTCCGAGTGCGCCGTGTGGCGCGAGGTCTTCGAGGTGGCGGCGCGCCGCGGCGCACCGGTCGACGCGGCCGCGATGGTCCGCAGGCTTCGTGACACCGGTCGCATCCGGCACCTCCCAGCGATGGTCGCGGGACGGCTGATCCCGCGCCTGGACCCGACGTGCGCCGAGTCGGCCGCCCCCGAGCGCGCGGCCCTCGCAGCTCTGTACCCGGCGATCGCCGCGGTGACCTCAAGCCGGGTCGTCGTCGATTCGTCGAAGCTGCCCGCATATGCTGCGCTGCTGGCGGCGACGCCCGGGATCGACCTGCGCGTCGTCCACCTGGTGCGCGACCCGCGCGGCGCCGCCCACTCCTGGTCGAGCCACAAGCCGCTGACCGACGGCGCCGCCCGCACCCACATGGAGGAGATCGGGCCGGCCAAGAGCTCGGCGCTCTGGGACGTCTGGAACCTCGCCGGTGAGGCCCTCCTCGATCGCGGACCGGGTCGATACCTGCGCCTGCGCTACGAGGACTTCATCGCCGAGCCCGAGGCGGCGCTGAGCCGGATCCTGGTCATGGCCGGAGCTGCGGACAGCGCCATGCCGACGGTGGCAGGCGGCACCGTGCACCTCCACCCCAACCACAGTGTCGCGGGCAACCCGGACCGCCTCCGCAGCGGCATCGTCAGGCTCCGGCCCGACACCCGCTGGCTCACCGAGATGCCCGCGCGCGACCGCCGCCTGGTGAGCGCCGCAACAGCACCCCTGTTGCTCCGTTACGGCTACCGGTTGCGCGTCGACCGCCCCTCGGGGCCGGCGACTGCGGCGGCGACCGTGGAGACCATCTTCGACCGCGTGCCCGCGGGAGGCAGCGCCACGCGCAGGATGGTCCTGAAGCTCCGCCGCCACCTTCGCTGGGGACGGACCGAGGGTTTCGGCCGCCTCGTGGAGGAGGACGAACTCAACCCGGTGACGCGCCTGCGCGTCGCCGCGGAGAAGCTCGCCTGGCGCCGTTCCCATCCGCAGCCGGCTGGCTCAGCCACACCTGTGTACCTCGTGGGCCTGCAGCGCTCCGGCACCAACATGCTGGCGCGCGGGCTCGACACCGCCCCCGAGTTCGAGGTCCGCAACGAGAACGACCGCGAGGCCTTCAACCTCTTCCAACTCCGGTCCGACGCCGTGGTCGAGCGCATCGTGCTGGCCAGCCGCCAGCGCTACGTGCTCTTCAAGCCACTCTGCGACTCACACCGCGTCGACCACCTGCTGGACAACGTCAGCACCCCCTCGCCGGGACGGGCGATCTGGGCGTACCGTGACGTCGACGGCCGGGTGCGCTCAGCGGTCAGCAAGTTCGGGCGCAACAACCTGCTCGTGCTCGGCGACATCGCGGCCGGGCGCGGCGGCGGCATGTGGCAGGCCCAACGCCTGGCTGACGAGACACTCGCTGTGATCTCCAGCTTCGACTACTCGACGATGACCCCCGAGACCGCCGCGGCGTTGATGTGGTGGATGCGCAACGGGCTGTACTTCGAGCTCGGCCTCGACAAGCGCGACGATGTGCTCCTGGCCTCGTACCAGGACCTGTTGCACGATCCGCCCGGGGCCATGGGCGCGATCTGTTCCTTCCTCGACCTCCCCTACCGGCCCGGCCTGGTCGCCCACCTGAGGGCGCCGTCGCCGGGCGGCCCGAGGCGGCTGGACATCGACCCCCGCGTGCGACTCCTGTGTGATCAGCTGGCGGTACGTCTCGACGACGTGCAGCGTCGCCATCGGCAGCAGTGGGCGGCGTGAGCGGAGACCCCGAGGACGACCCACCCGTTGGCAACGCGAGGAACTCCGATCGTGCGGTGATCCGCCAGTCTGGCTTGACGGGAATCGCCGCCGGCGCCAGCGTCGCCTTCGGGCTGCTCCTCGACATCACCATCGCCGCGCGTTTCGGGGCGGGACGGGCCACCGACTCGTTCTTCGTGGCCGCACGCATCCCACTGGGGTTGGTCGCCGTCGTCCTGGTCGTCGCCAACCAGGCGCTCGTGCCGGCGTTCAGCACTTCGATCACCAGGAACGGCTATGCCGCCACCAGCAAGCTGGTGTCGCGCATCGTCGGCACCGTGCTCGTCTCCGGGGCGGCGCTCCTCCTGGTGGTCTCGCTTCTCGCCCATGAGCTGATCCGGGTCACCGCCCCCGGCATCTCGGAGTCCGAGGTGACCACCGCCGCGTCGATGGTGCCGATCGTCTTCGGCATCGTGCCGCTCATCGCCGTCTCCGAGGTGATGCGGGCATTCCTGAACGCGCGCTACGCGTTCATCGCACCGGCACTGATGAACGTCGTGCTCAGCGGCGTCGCCGCCTGCGTCATCCTGTTCAGCCCGCGTCACAACATCACGGTGGTGGCCTTCGGTTACCTCGCCGGTGCCGTCTGCCAGGTGTCGTTCACGGTGGCCATGGCAACGCGACGTGGCCTGCGCCTCCGGCCGGCGCTCGACCCGCGCAACCGCGAGCTGCGCGCCATCGGCAAGCTCTCACTGCGGCCCTTCGCGGCCGCGGGCCTCAACCCGGTGGCCCGCCTCGGCGAACAGCTGATGGTGTCCTTCCTGCCCCCCGGGTCCATCACCATCCTCAACTACGGCTACCGGCTCATCTCCGCCATCGGCGGCACCATCTTCTTTCGTTCGGTGGTGGTGGCCATCGTGCCGCGGCTCACTGAGGCGCACCTGCGCGGTGACAACAGGGAGACGCTGCGCATCACCGGCCTGGGCATGCGCATCATGCTGGCGCTGAGCGTCCCGCTCACCGTGTTCATGGCGGTGCTCGCCAAACCGGCTGCCCTCGCGGTGTTCCAGCGCGGCAACTTCACACACGCGAGCGCGTCTCTCCTGGGCGTGGTCCTGGCCGTGTACTCGATCAGCTTGGTCGGCTCGGCGCTGCAGCGCGTCCTGCTCTCGCCGTTCTTCGCGAAGCTCGACACGCGCACGCCGCTGCGCAACACGATCTACGGGGTCGCCGCCAACCTCGTCCTGCTGCCCCTGCTCACGCTGCCCTTCGGGTGGGGCAACCCCAACGCCATCATCGGGATCGCGCTTGCGTACTCGCTCGCCCAGTTTGTCAACGTGGCCCACGCCGGCTACCGATTGCGCAGCACCATCGGGTCGCCGGTGCGCGGCATCGGACGCCTGGCCCCGCGCCTGGTCGCGGCGTCGGCGATCAGCGGAGGGGCAATGGTCGCGGCGGTGATGCTCTTCCAGCTCGACGACGGGCTGTCGCGCGGCACGCTGTTGTTGCGCACGGCGCTGACAGGCCTCGGCGGAGCGCTCATCCTCGCAGCCGCGATGATGCTGCTCGCCGGCAAGGACCTGTCGAGCACCTGGCGGTCGCTGCGCCGCCAGCCAGCGACTCACGCGCTCCAGTCCGAGGCTGAAAGCTTGTCAGGCGCGCCGTGATCCCATACAATCAAAGACGAATCGGCGTCCGCCTTCGCGTTCCGCGATGGTCAGGGCTCCGCGGGGAAGGGGAATCACGTGATGCCGGAAGGCTCTGTCCAATGTACCGGTATGTGATCTGATGGCGACTGTCGTTCAGCCGGCTCGACAGGACGTGGGCTCGCCCATGTCGACGCCGCGAGGTCGCCTGATCATCGCCATGTGCGCCGTGGTGATCGTGGTGTTGTCCGTCGAAGCCACGGTGGTGGCCGCAACCGGCGGCTCGAAGCTCCTCATGATTGTGCCCATCGCGCTTTTTGCGGGGCTCGGTCTCACGCTGCTCGGCGTGGTCAACTTCGAAGGCTTCGTCTATGCCACCATCGTTGTCCGCGCGAGCATGGACATCGTCAAGACGTCCCCCACCAGCAGCGGCACCGCCGGCGTCAACACCGCTGCGGCCTCGGGTCTCGACCCAGCGGGCGGACTGGCGGTGATATTCATCCTCATGGCCTTCTTCTGGTACCTGACGCGCAAGCGGGAGGGCCGGGTCGCCCCCCGCGCCTCGATCCATCGTATCTGCCTGATTCTCTTCGCCGGGGCGGGCTACCTGAGCATCATCGACTCGGCCAGCGTCTCGATCAGTCTGCTCGAGGCGATCCGCGTCACCGCGGTCGTGGTCATGCTCGCCGTTCTCGAAGTTCTACTCGTCGACCGCGAGAGCATCAAGCGACTTGTCACGGCCATCTACGTCTCAGCGGTGGTGCCGGTCGGGCTGACCATGTTCAACGTGGTCTTTCACCACACACAGTTCACCAGTGGTGGATTCGATCGCTACCAGGGCACCTTCTCGCAACCCAACCCCTTCGCCATCTACCTGACCATGCTGATTGTGATGGGAGCCGCGCTGTTCCCCCACCTGACGATCCGCAAGCGTGCGCTGATGGCGTTGCTGCTCATCGGGTGCGTCATCAGCCTGTACTTCACGTACACGCGCAGCGCGTGGATCGCGGCTGTCATCGGGCTGTTCGCCGTTGCGTACTTCGGCCGCCGCCGCCTGATGCTCGGCATCATGCTGGGAAGCATGCTGCTCTCACTGGTCGCAGTTCCCACAATTGCGGCACGCTTCGCCGACCTCGGCCAGGCGACGAACGCCTCTGGCACCGCCTCCAACTCGCTGACTTGGCGCTTCAACTACTGGGGTGAGGTGCTGCCGCTCGCCAATAAGGATCCCATCACCGGCATCGGCCTGAAGATGAGCTCCTTCGAGACCAGCCAGCAGAAGGAGCCGCACAACGACTTCCTCCGCGCGTATGTCGAGACCGGGGTGGTGGGCACAGTGGCCTACTTCCTGCTGCTCTTCAGTATGGGAGCGGTGGCCCGGCAGTCATTACGCTTCACCAAGAAGCGTCACGGCAGCTACGAGCATTCCATCGCGGTCGGGTTTACCGGGTGCGTGATCGCGTTCGTGCTCATCAGTCTCGTGTCCAACGTGATCAGCGAAGTGATCGTTCTCTGGTACTACGTCGCGTTCGCAGCGGCGGCGTACGCGGTGACCCAGTACAGGGAGAACGCCATCCTGCGCGGTCTTCCTCCGCCTCCTGACGACGGCGAGGTTCCCGTCCTCGCGCGTCTCAGCGCCTGACGCGGCTCCGGACCGCCGTGAGGATCCTGCACGTCAACAAGTTCCTCTACCGGCGCGGAGGTGCCGAGGCATACATGGAGGACCTCGCCGACCTCCAGGTCGCTGAAGGTCACACGGTCGCGTTCTTCGGGATGCAGCACCCCAGCAACACCCACCTCGAGTACGCGCGCCACTTCCCGAGCCACATCGAGATGGAGCCCCCGCCAACCAGCCTGGAGGGCCGCATCCGCGGTGCCGCCCGCATGGTGTACTCGACATCGGCGAGCAAGGGGATGGACGCGGTCATGGCCGCGTTCAAGCCCGACGTCGTTCACCTCCACAACATCTATCACCAGCTCTCTCCCTCGGTGCTGCGCCCTGTGGCCCGTCGCCACGTGCCCGCCGTGATGACGCTGCATGACTACAAGCTCGCCTGTCCCACCTACCAGTTCCTCGACCACGGCAGGATCTGCGAGGCGTGTCTCGGCGGCCGCTTCCACAACGCTGTGCTGCGTCGCTGTAAGGACGGGTCGCTGGCGGCGAGCGCGGCAGCGGCCGGGGAGCTGTTCATCCACACGGCGACGCGCGCGTACGCGCCGGTGCGGATCTTCGTGTGCCCCAGCCGCTTCATGGCCGACAAGATGGCCGAGGCGAAGGTGTTCCCAGAGCGGCTGCGGCACGTGCCCCACTTCATCGACAGCGCAGCCGTGGAGGTGAAGACAACGCCCGGCGGTGCCGTGCTGGTCGCGGGACGCCTGTCTGCGGAGAAGGGGATCGACGTCGCCATCCGGGCGATCGGCCTCCTCGACGGCGCCACCCTGGACATCGCCGGCACCGGCCCGGAAGAGGCCGGCCTGCGCGCTCTGGCCGAGAGCGCCGCGCCCGGGCGGGTGCGCTTCCACGGCCTGCTTCCCAAGGAGGGTGTGCATCGCCTCATGCTGAGCGCGGCGGTGGTCGCGGTGCCGTCCCGCTGGTACGAGAACCAGCCGATGGTCGTGCTCGAGGCCATGGCCCGCGGTCTTCCCGTGGTGGGGAGCGCACTTGGCGGCCTGCCGGAGCTCATCGAGCCGGGCGCAACCGGTGCGCTGGTGCCTGCCAACGACCCCGCAGCGCTGTCCGCCGCCCTCGCCCCGTTCGTCGCCGACCCTGCGCACGGAATGTCGATGCGCGACCGCGCCCGCGCCCACATCGTCAGTGAGTTCTCACCAGAACGTCATCTCGAGCGCATCGACTCCGCCTACCGCGAGGCCGGCGCGCCGATGATGGCGGGCGCGGCGGCGTGAAGTCCGCGCGCGTCGCCTTCATCGGTCAGCGCGGCGTCCCCGCAACCATCGGGGGCATCGAGCACCACGTCGAGGAGATCGGCTCGCGGCTGGTGGCGCGGGGCCACGAGGTGACCGTGTACACGCGCGGCAACTACACGACCGAGCGCGTCACCGCGCATCGCGGCATGAGGGTGCGCTATGTACCGACCGCGCCCACCAAGCACCTCGAGGCGCTCGTGCACAGCGGCCTCTCGACGGCGGCGGCGATGCTGCCGGGCCGCAACGCCGCACAGATCCTCCACTACCACGCCATCGGCCCCTCGGTGTTCACGCCGCTTCCCCGGCTGCTGTCGCGCCGCCGGGTCGTGCTCACGGTCCACGGCCTCGACTACGACCGCGAGAAATGGGGGCCGGGTGCTCGCACCGCACTCCGCACCGCCGGCTGGATCAGCTCGCACGTACCCCACGCAACCATCACGGTTTCTGCCAACCTCGCCGAATACTATCGGGCCCGGTACGGGCGCGAGGCGGTCCACATTCGCAACGGTGTGACCGCCCCGGTGGTACGCGAGCCGCGGCTGATCACCGAGCGTTGGGGCCTGCGCGGGCGCGACTACGTGCTCTTCGTGGGACGCCTGGTGCCCGAGAAGGCGCCCGACCTGCTCGTGCGCAGCTTCCGCGACGTGCCCACAGACGCCCGCCTGGTCATCGCCGGGGGCTCCAGCTTTACCGATGAATACGTCGGCGTGCTCGAGAAGGCCGCGGCAGCCGACCCACGGATCATCCTCGCCGGCTCGGTATACGGCGAGCCCCTGCAGGAGCTGTACAGCAACGCTGCGGCGTTCGTGCTTCCCTCCAAGCTGGAGGGCCTGCCGCTCACCCTCCTCGAGGCTGCGTCATACCGCGTGCCGCTGATCGCCAGCGACATCCCACCGCACCGCGAGGTGATCGGCGCCGACGGACCGGGCGGGCGGCTGTTCCACAGTGGTGACGCCCTCGCTCTGCGCGACACCCTGGCGTCAGTGCTCGGGTCGCTCGACACGGAGCGCGTGGGCGCACGCGCCGTGGGTGACCGCGTGGTCCGTGAATACGACTGGGACCAGGCCACCGACGCAACCGAAGAGGTGTACGAGCGGTTGCTGGCCGCCGCGCGCTGAGTGACGCGCAGCGCGCGGACGGGTCCATCGAGACGCGGCAGGATCCGGCAAACCCCGTGCTACCGTAGTTTTGTGCTACCCGCAAGAGCTCGACGCGCGATGGATCGGATGGGCGCGGCGGGACGGCTTCTCGTGGTGGCCGCGCTTGTCACGTTGGTGACGGCGTGCGGCGACTCGCATGCCCTGCAGCCCACTGTCGCCCCGGCGACGCCCACCCCCTTCCCCACCATCAGCGGCAGCCCCACGCCGGCGTCGGACCTCAAGCCGGCGATCCACGGCCTCGTCGACCGCGACGGCCCGCCCTCGGCGGCCTACCAGGGAGTGGTCAACAACTTCGTTGTCAATGTGCACTGGAGCGACATCCAGCCGCAGCCGGGTCCGCTCGTGGGGAACAACGCCATCGACCAGGCGATCACGGAGGCCCGCCAGATGAACACCGTCGCCGGACAGCCGCCGGTCGGCATCAAGATCCGTTTGTACACCGGCGTCTACGCTCCGTCGTGGGCGAAGGCGCTCGGCGGTGGACCGGTGGCGGTGGCGGCCGGCAGCCTGACCGGCACCGTCGGGCGGTTCTGGACCAATGCCTTCGGCTCCGCGTACGCCGACGTGTGGACGCGCCTCGCCCAGAAGTACGACAGCGTGCCCGAGATCCGCGAGATCACGGTGTCGCGCTGCATGACCTTCTACGCGGAGACGCTCATCCGCGACACGTCGGACCCGACCACCGGGCAGAACCTGATCAACGCCGGCTTCTCGCTCGACGCGGACAGGACCTGCATCACGCAGGAGATCGACCTCGGCTCGGTGTGGCACAAGACGCGGATCGGGATGGCGTTCAACCCCTACGAGGACGTGGTCCCCGGCCTGCACCTGACCGACGAGGCGTTCACCGAGCAGATGATGCAGTACTGCAGGACCAAGCTCGGCCCGCAGTGCGTCCTCGAGAACAACTCGATCCGCTTCCCGCCGCAGGCCGGCATGTACGCGCTCATGTACGCGGCGATCACCCGGCTCGGGGCGCCGATCTCGTTCCAGACGGCCACGCTCTCGCGCATCGGCGACCTGACCGAGACGCTGAACTGGGCTGTGACGGCCGGCGCGAGTGCCGTGGAACTGCCGGCTGGTTATACAGCGCTGCCGGTGTCCACCCTGGGCGGTCTCGCGGCGGCGCTCCCGGTGAGCGCGACCTGAGCGATCTCGACGGCTCTGGTGCGCACAGAACGCCGAGCGAGGGCGCAAGCCCCCGCCCGGCGGTTCACACGCGGGCCGGTCGCGGACCGGTTCGCGAGGCGTGAGGATCAGGCGATGGGACCGAAGCTCCCGGCCAGGTCGCCGTTCACGGCACTCGCGGCTCCGCCGAGGAGAGCCAGGCCGTAGGCCCGCTCGATGGCGCGCAGCGTGCCGTAGTGGTTGCCACTGGTGGTGACTGCACCCTGGCCCTTGGCGGTGCTGCTGATGACCACGGTGGGGATCTGGTTGGTGGTGCCTGAGTCGCCCTCGTCCATGGTCACGATGACGGTGGCATTGAAGTTGGTGAACCAGCGCGAGGCGAGCACCGGCGCGAGATTGGCCTTCAGCCACGCGTCACCCTGCTGCACGGTACCGTTGTGCATGTCGTCGGTGAGGTTGGGGGTGATCCAGACGAAGCTGGGGTTGCTCGAGTCCAGTGCCGACGCGATCGAGGTGGCGCCGGGGTACGGCAGCACATGGGCGGCGCAGTCGGTCACTGCAGAGCTGCTCACGAACGGATCGTGCTTCACGACATAGCCACCGGCGTTGCTCCTGTCGCAGGCTGACGGCATCGACTCCATGTAGGCGGTCCACGAGATGCCGGCCGCGTTCAGCTGGCTGCCCAGGCTGGGAGCACCGAAGGCTCCGCAGGTGTCCGAGGTGCACCCCTGGGTGCTGCCACTGGTGAAGGCGAAGTAGTTGGGCTGGCTGGGATGGCCGACGCCGTGCCAGCCGGTGTAGGTCGCGTACGTCGAGGCGAGGGAGCAGTAGTACGGGTCAGCCGAGCACGTGCCGAGCGTCGCCGCGTAGCCCTTGTTCTCCTCCATCACAACCATCACGTGAGGTCTCCCACTCGGGTTTGGCGTGGGAGTCGCGGTTGGGGTGGGGGTCACGGTTGGCGTTGGTGTCGGCGCGGGCGTCGGCGTCGGCCTCGCGGTCGGCGTCGGGGTCGGCGTGGATGTCGGCGAGGCGGTCGGAGTGGGCGTCGGCGCGGGCGTCGGGGTCGGGTTGGATCCGCTCAGCGGCGCAGAGAGCGGCACGATCGGGGTTCCGCCCCCGCCGATCGAGGTGGCCGAGTTGTTGTTCACGACATCGAGGTTCTTGAGGATGGTCATGATGTCGTTGGTCCACGGCGTGCCGCTGACACCGGCGGTCTGGAACGGGAAGCCCCAGGCGCTCTGGAACTGGGCGATCGTCGACTCGCTGCCGGCCTGGGTGTCGATGCTGAAGACGGGGCGGGCCGTGTCATTGCTGACGTACGCGCCGTAGTGCTGCAACGCCTGTGCCAGGATCAGCCCGGGGCCGGAGAGGCCGAGGGTGGATAGGTCGAGGCTGGCGGGCAGCGCCAGCAGGGCTCCCATCTTCAACGCGGGGTTGCTGCCACCGTAGCGGGTGGAGCCGTAGCGATCCTCGCGGGTTGCCGGCCAGCGGAAGCCGCCCGGACCGGCCATGAGGTCGACCTCGCCGTCGATGTTGACGCGCAGCGCGTGGTTGATCGCGCCGCCGGGCACGAGCTCATTGACGCGCAGCACACCGCCGAGCGTGGAGAGGCCGGAGCCGCCGGCGCCACCGGTGAGGCCGTCACCCGCAATCGAGCCGAAGGCCTTGGCGGACCCGACCGTGGGGGGCGACCCGGGAGAGCAGCGCGCAAAGGCGCCGCCCTCAACGAGCGTTGTCCCGTCAGCGGCGATGAACGCGTAGCCATTATTGGACGAGGACGATGGCACCACCAACGACGTCGGAACGGGCACCAGCGCGACGGGCGTGCCGGCGGTGCAGCGGTTCGAGTGCTGGCCGCCGTTCTTGCTGATCATCGTCGCCGGCGCAGCGGGGTCCATGAGGATCACTGTCTGGTCGGGAGTCAGCGCACGGATCGTCGGTGGCGCGATCCTCGCAGCGACGTACATCGCGTTGCTGCCGATGGGCTGGTTCCAGATCGACGTGTTCGAGAAGGGCTGCGTGTATGCGTCGCGTCCGTTGCCGGATGCAAGGCCGGTGTTGGCAACCGCCACCGACGGGTGTGACTGCGCGAATGCCGCGGCCAGGACGAGCGTCGCCGCAAGCGAGATGAACGAGGCACAGCGTCGGATCATGTCTGATCCCCTTGTGATGGCAAACGCATACCTAAGAGGAGCGTCACCGAAAGTTCTGAGTCGGCCCCGGTGTCCAGTGGCTCATCCCGGCTCGACTCAGAACTACTGGTGATGTCACGTGCGGCGGCGTTTGCCGTTGTTCGACCTGCGATGCAGTCTGCGAGCCCACTGACGCGATCGATCGCAACGTCGGGTGTCCCGTGACGTCCTCGTTACCGGTATCCGATTGCTCGTCATACCGTCACAAGGCGCGGCATCACACATGCCGCCGTGGCTCACCGTCACGCGCCTCGCGTGTCTGTGTGTGCGGAGCGCGCAGCGGCGCGCTACACGCGCAAGCGTTCCGTCAGCCCGTGGATGCTGGCGTGGAGAGTGTTGTGTACTGCAGCGAACGCAGGCGAGTCGCCAGACTGTCCTCCAGGAGCGCGACGCTGGCAGGGTCGAGGTCGCGGCGGAAACCGTCGACGCGTGATGCCTCGAACGGGTACTGCGCGAACGCTCGTTCGAATTCGTCCGTCCAGCGTAGTCCGCTGAAATCGAGGATGTCGCCGATGTGCTTGCGCGGTTCGGCCACCACGTCCTCGTACCTCACACGCAGCCACTGCGACGACGGGACCTGCGTCCGTGCGGTGTCGTACGCATCGATGAGCAGCTTCCAGCCGAGCCCGGCGAGGGTCACGAACGAGTTGCCGGATGCCTCCCACTCCTCGGCGTACGCCGGCGGCAGCGGCCCGAGGTGCCACGCGCCGGGTCCGCGGTAGCCCTGCCACCACCCCATCTGCAGCCACGAGTTGGCAACCGCCCTGCCGTCACGCACCACCTCGACGAACCGGGCGTCGGGGAAGGCCGCGTGGAGCAGACCGGTACGGGGCCAGCCCGTGAAGTGGTGGACGAATGCAGGCCGGTTCTGCGCCGCCATGCGGCGCTCGAAGAACCCCTGCAGGCGTCCACTGAGCCAGGGGGTGCAGTCGGCGGCGACCAGGTCGCGGAAGGGCGTGGAGATGATCGGTGACACCTGGCGGTCGAGGATGCTCCACGCCTCCGAGGGAGCGATGCGGAAGCGGCCGAACTCGATGAGCCGGCGGCGGTCGCGGAACGGACGCATGCGCGGATCGCGCGGGGCCGACAGACGGTGCAGGCCGTTGTTCCACCGGCCGGCCATGTTCAGGTAGGTCAGCTTGTCGTCGAAGTTGGACACGAAGCCGACGTCGCGGTGGCGGCTGACGACCTCGACGATGGGGGTTGAGCCGCAGCGACCCGTGCCGATGAAGAAGACGAGCATCACACCGCAGTGTGGGGCAGCGTCCTCACTTCGGGCCGCCGAACAGCGAATTCAGGTCGCCGTTGGCGCTGCTCGCGGCGCCGCCCAGCAGGCCGAGTCCGAACTCCTCCTCGATGGAGCGCAGGGTGCCGAAGTGGTTGCCGTGTGAGGTGACCACGCCCACGCCGTGCGAGCTGCTGGAGATCACCACCATGGGAACCTGGCCGCCGCCAGGTGTGGACTGCGCGTCGTTCTCGTCCATGGTCACGATCACGGTGGCGTTGGCACCGGCGAACCACGAGGAGGCCAGCACCGGGGCCAGGTTGGCCTTCAGCCAGGCGTCGCCGGCGCTCACGGAGCCGGTGTGCATGTCGTTTGCCAGGTTTGGAGTGATCCAGACGAAGTCGGGAGCGCCCGGTCCGGTCAGCGCCGACACCAACCCGGCAGCGCCGGGGTACGGGACGTCGACGGTGGCGCAGTTCGACGCTGCGCGCACATCGTTGAAGTACAGGAACGGGTTGTGCTTCTCCGCGTAAAGGCCGGTGCTGCCGCTTGACGAGCAGGGCGCGGGCATGCTCTCCATGTAGGCGCGCCACGGAATCCCGGCGGCGGTGAGCTGGCCGCCCAGGGAGGGCACGTTGAAGGGGCCGCAGCTGGGCGGTGTGCAGTCGCTGCTCACCCCCTGGGTGGCCCCACTGACGATGGACACGTAGTTGGGCGCGCTGGGATGACTGATGCCGAACCACGAGGTGTCGGTGGCGTAGGTCGCGGCCAGCGAGCAGTAGTAGGGATCTGCCGAACAGGTGCCCAAGCTGGCCTGGTATCCCTTGTTCTCTTCCACGATGACCATGACGTGCGGGGTGGTGGATGGCGCCGCTGCGCGGTGGACAGCGGCCGGTTGCGGCGTCGATGTCGACGCAGGGGTGGCCTTGTGGGTCGGGGCGATGACGGCAGCGGGTGCAGTGGGCGTTGACGACGGCCTCCCTTGTCGTGGCGGGGTCAGGGCCGGGTCATCACCCAGGGTGCTGTTGATGGCCACCGCCTGCGAGGAGGATGGAGTGCGGCTCGATGGAGAGCGCGAGCCCGGTGCATTCGAATTGACGACGAAGGCGATCACGATGACCAGCATCACGGTTGCCGCGCTCTTGAACACGTGGTCGCTGTGCCAAGCCCTGGCGATCCGCCGCTTGGCGAATCTCATCTGCGAGCGACGCGGACGGCGGCCGGATCGGTGCCGAGCAAGGCGGATGCGGAAGGCCATGAACATGATTCGACGTTAGATCGCCGTCCCTCGCGTCGATCGGAGCGTGCTGTTTCGTGGTGGCGAGGTGACAAGCTGGAACACGAGTGTTGTCCGCCGTTTTCTGCTGTCACCACCAGGTAGGCGCATGCGCGTCGACAGCGCGGTCGTGCAACAGTCCCGGTCCCCTCAATAGTCGCCCCCCAACCAAACCTTAACCCGCCGGGGGGTAGTATCGCGACCCTGGGGCGGCGGTTGCAAACGCACCAAACGTCGCAAGGCGGACGCTCGTCGGAGGCAGTTCACGCCCTGAGCGTGGCGACCAGGCTTGGTCCGTCGTGACGGACGGGCGGACGGCGGCGCCGGAGATGCCCTTTGTCGGGGGCACGTCGTCGGAGGCTGCGTTCCATCAGAGCCCATTCACGCTGTACGCGTGCAGGTTTCCTGTCGTGTCGCCGATGTACACCACCCCGTGGGCGATGGACGCTGCCCCCCAGAAGGCGCCGCCAGAATCGTTGAAAGAGACGACCCCTGTGGCCGAGTTGACCACGGTGACGGTGCCGGCATGGCCCACGACCGCGAGGCCCGGGTCGGTGGTGACGGCGCCGATGACCGTGCCGCTGGTGAAGCCGTCCTCCCAGAGTGGCGATGACAGGTTGTTGGGGTCGAAGGCGCGCAGTGCGCCTGTGTACGCGGTGCCATTGATGGTGGTGTTGCCGCCGGCCACGTAGAGCGTGTTTCCATCCCACGAGCTGGGCGAGATGCTCTGCCCCTTGAAAGCGTTTGGAAGGCCGGTCGAGATGCGGATGCGCTGGACTGGGCCCGCGCCGATGTTGTTTTGATCGAAGACGTAGTACAGACCGTTCTTGTTGACGGCGCCCACGAGGGAAGTCATCGTGCCACCCGGGATGACTGTCCCGCTGAAGAACGTCGGGGTTGAGCCGAAATCACTGTCGGGGACCTGTTCCGCCGCGGGAATCTGCCAGTGGCTCTGCAGGGTGAGAGTTGGGCTAAACCTGAGGATTGCCGGCGAATACTGTACGGTGGCGCCGCATTTCCCTCCCGGGTTGCCGGTGACCACATAGATGTTGCCCGCCGCATCGGCCGACGCTGATCCCCAGACGCTGCCGCCAAGGCAACCGCTCGGCACCGTGGCAAAGGAGTGCAGCACAGCGCCCGTCCCGGCGGCCAGCTGCACGACCTTGCCCTGCACCAAAGGACAGTCGCCCTGCGATGACACGCCCACATACAGGCTGCCGTTGGCGTACAGGGGCGAGCTCCACGTGTAGTGTGACGGCGCAGATCCCAGCGACGTGCGCCACAGAACGGCCCCCGTCAGGGCGTTGAGCGCCAGCACCTGCGCCGTTGCACCTGACACCACCGCGCCCGATTGGGCGATGTCGCCGCCGCCGCCGACAAACATAACCGGCTGGGTCACGCCCCCGATGGCAACGTTGGCCACCACGGCCGCCGACGTCACTCCCTGGATGATGCTGTTCTGGGAACCGCCGCATCCACTGTTGCGCCCGAGATACGTCTGCCACACC
This sequence comes from Candidatus Dormiibacterota bacterium, assembly GCA_003153125.1. GTDB lineage: Bacteria > Chloroflexota > Dormibacteria > Aeolococcales > Aeolococcaceae > Aeolococcus. The sequence continues at coordinate 51,328 of PLWW01000018.1, forward strand.
ACCTGCCCTGTCGTGTACGTGGTCGAGCCTACGGTGCACGACGAGGCGCACAGCGCGAACTCGCCGCCGTTCCACGAGCCAACGTAGACGAGCGTCGAGCCGCCCACGGTGGCGACGATCGGCTGGGAAAAGATCGTGTTGGAGCAGGTGTCCTTCGTGTTGGGGCAGATCGCTCCGTTGGTCAGCGCCACGGGCCAGCCCGTCTCTGGTTGCAATGAGCCGGCGTTCGATGGGTCGATCAGCGTCTCGCTGGTGAACCCGCTGCCTGACGCGTCATGCATGTACTCGGGCCAGTCCATGCCGGCGGGCGGCGGAGTCGGGGTCGTCGTCGGAGTCGCCGTGGGCGTCGTCGTGGGGGTAGTGGTCGGTGTCGTCGTCGGTGTCGTCGTCGCTGTCGTGGTCGGCGTGGGCGTCGGTGACGTGGTGGTCTCGAAGGTGGCGATCGCCCCCGTCCACGCCACCGCAGCACTGAGCGTCGCGGCATAGCTCTGCGGACCGGCCGCGCTGAGCAGCTGCCAGGCTGCTTGCTCGCCGGCCTGATCGCCGCTGACCTTGGCCTGCTCGATGCCGGTGATCGTGTAACCCGCGCTCTGGCCACCGGGTGTTACGCCGCTGTTCCATCCGATATCGGCGATGGCGATCTCGCTGGGCTGGGCCGTGGCCGCGGTGGTCCCCGTGGAGGGCGCCGTCCCGCTGCCTCCGGCGGTGGCGATCACGTCGAGGGTCGTCGTCGCGTTGCCCGTGACTTCGAGGATGGTGACCGCGATCGCCGACGTCGACGCCGCGGTCCCACCCACCGTCACGGTCACGGATTGAGACGTAGAGAGGCTGGCGGCGGTGGCCGCGTACCAGATCTCTCCATCGGCCTGTCCCTGGGCGACATTCGCGGCGCGGACCCAATGGTTCGATGCCGTGTCTGTGACGGAGGCGACGGAGGCAGTGGCGGTGACGTTGCGACTTCTGACCGTGGCCACGAGGAGGTCGCCGGCCGTGGTGGCGGCCGGTGGCCGCGCCGACAACGTGGCGCTGGCCGTGGAGTTTGCCGCACCAAACGATTGCACGACGCCGAGGCCCGCACTTGCCGTCACCGTGTGCCAGACCGGCGTCATCACGGCGAGGACGACGATCAGCGCCAGGACGGGAAATGCCGCCCGCTGGACTGGACCGCGCCGCCACCTGAGATGATTCTTGCGCATCAGGCTCCCCCCTGCTGGGCCGCCGCCACGATTGACGCGACACTTCCTGCCTGCGCGGCCCCCCACCGCGGTTAGTTTCGCGCGGGAGTGCGGCAAGGTGCAAATGCGGCAAACGCAGCGAACCCCCCTAGAATCTCGGAAGTGGATCGAGTACCATTCTTGGCATCGCTGTCCTAGCGGGCCCGATTGGGAAACCCGGACGGCGACTCGGCGGCTGTTTAGGGGGGGAGTACGCACGTGGGGGGTGGCGCGCGGCTTCGGGGTCGCTTGGAAAGCGACCGTGCCCCCGCGCGCCACTCGCCATTTGGGTGCAGCCGAGCCAGGCTCGGAGGCTGCGTCAGGTGACCGACAACTGGCACCTGAGTCCGGCGACCTCGCCCGAGAAGCGAAACCGGGCACCTGTGACCGTCGGTTCGCGTTCGGGACGGGGTAGAGCCGGCGTTCGTGGAGTGGTGGCGCGAGGGACCCTTGGATCGTTGGTCCTCCTGATGGGGTCGCTCTGGTTCTCCGGGGTCCTGCCGGTTGGGCGCGCGGCCAATGCGAGTGCCACCGTGGTTCAGTCGTTCGGAGCGCAGAACGCCGGGACGGGCAGCGCCACGCTGTCGGCGTCGCCGACCGCCGCCACCACGGCCGGCGACCTCCTGGTCGCCGTGATCCGGGATCGCAACTCCAGCGCGCTGACGCTCGTCAGCACCGTCGCAGACACGAATGCCGGCGATCATTGGGCCAAGGCCACCAGCGTTGCACAGGGATCCCAGGCAGACGGGGAGATCTGGTACGTGACCAACGCTGCGAGCCTGTTGACCTCGCAATCCGTGACCGTGACGGTGGGAGGCACCAAGGCCTCGACCACGGCGATCGCCTTCACGGTGCTGGACGTCAGCGGCGCCACGGCGGTGGCGCTCGACGTTGTCGCCACCAAGGGCGGCAGCACTCAACCGGCTTCAGCAGGTCCGACCGCCGCCACTGCCCAGGCCAGCGAGATCGCCATCGCCGACATCGGCTGGAACAGCGGCAGCGTCACCGTCAGCGGCCAGACCTCCGGGTACTCGGTGCTTCCCACCCAGCAGTCGACGGTCAGCAGCACCGGAACCGGTGAGCAGCCAGCGTACCGACTCCTGAGCGCCACCGGCACGCAGATCTATCAGGCCACCATCAGCGCGTCGAGTGCGGCCTGGACCGCCGCCATCGCCACCTTCAAGGTGGGCACGCCGACGCCCCCGACGATCACCGCCTTCAACCCCACCAATGGAGTGGTCGGCACTTCGGTCGTGATCACCGGGACCGGGCTCACCGGCGCCAGCACGGTGCAATTCAACACGACCACCCAACCCACCTACACGGTGACGGACGACTCCCACATCACCACGACAGTGCCCGCAGGAGCCAGCACCGGGCAGATTACGGTCATCACACCAGGGGGAACCGCCAACACCTCGGCCTTGACGCCGTCGACGTTCACTGTGAATCCCCCGCCGCTGCCGACAATCACCAGCTTCAACCCGACCAGCGGCCCGGTCGGGACCTCGGTGCAGATCGCCGGCACCGGGTTCACGGGTGCCACCGCGGTGAAGTTCAACACCACCACCCAGCCCACATACACGGTGATCAGCGACATCCAGATCACCGCGGCCGTTCCCACCGGAGCCACCACCGGTCAGATCACGGTGATCACGCCGGGAGGCACGGCCACCACTGCGAGCTTGACCCCGTCGACCTTCACCGTGACCACGCCGCCAGGGCCAACCATCAGCAACTTCGGCCCCACCAGCGGGCCGGCAGGCACGTCGGTGGTGATCAATGGGACCGGGTTCACCGCCGCCAGCGCTGTGAAGTTCAATACGACAAACCAACCCGCCTACACGGTGACGTCCGACTCTCAGATCAGCACGACTGTGCCCAACGGAGCCACCACCGGGCCGATCGCTGTCACCGTCGCCGGGGTCACCGCGACCTCATCGACATCGTTCGTGGTGAACTCCGCCTCGAACGCGCCGCACATCATGGTCATCGTTGAAGAGAACCACTCATACAACGGGACGCACGGGATCATCGGCAACGCAAAAGCTCCCTACACCAACAGCCTGGCGACGACGTACATGTCCGCAACCAACTGGTTCGGCCAGGTGCACGGCAGCCCTCCTGATTACCAGGCGCTGATAGCAGGTGAGATGTTGGGGTCGATCACCAAGCCATCATCATTGCCGACACTTGTCGATGAGCTGGTCACTGCAGGCATCAGCTGGAAGGCGTACATGGAGACCATGCCCTCCACCTGCGATCTGGCTGGTACAAACGACCTCCAAGGCTACGCTTCTGACCACAACCCCTTCCTGTACTACGCATCGACCCGCACTCCAGCTCAGTGCCAGAATGTCGTGCCGTACACGCAGTTCGCCACCGATGCGAACACGACCACGCCGCCCGCCTTCATGTTCATGGTGCCCAACCAGTGCAACGACATGCACACCGAGTGCGGAGGCACCAACGTCGAGGTCGTCAACGGTGACAACTGGCTGAAGACCAACCTGCCCCTCATCCAGGCGTCGACGTGGTACCAGCAGGGCGGGACGGTCATCATCACCTGGGACGAGGCCGATCCCACCGACAGCACGGGATTCAACGGCAGCACCGGCGGTCACATCCCCACCATCGTCGTCTCCGCCGCCACCAAGGTCGGCAGCAGCCACACCTTCTCGAGCGGCGGGAACCTCTACGGAATCCTTCGTGGCGTCGAAGAGAGGTACGGAGTGCCGCTCCTCGCCAGCACATCGACGGCTGTGAACGGTGACCTGAGCGGCGCCCTGGGCCCAGCTACGGTTGGCGCCATCAGCGGCACGGTGACAGACTCGCAGACACCTGCGCAGCCGGTCGGCGGTGCGACCGTCTCATACACCGGCACCAAGGGAAGTGGCTCCATCACCACCACCTCCACCGGCGGCTACACGCTCAGTGGGATCACACCCGGGACGTACACGGTCAGCGCCTCAGACGCCGGCTTCACGTCGCCGTCGAGTCAGCCGGTCACCGTGACCGCCGGGACCACTGCTACGGCCAACTTCACACTGATCGCCACCAGCGGCATCAGCGGCGCGGTGAGCGATTCTCAAACGACCCCGCAGCCGATCGGTGGCGCGACCGTCCAATACACCGGCACCGGCAGCAGCACCGGCAGCGGCACGACCACGACCAACACCGGCGGCGGATACGCCTTCAATGGTGTGCCGCCCGGGACCTACACGGTCACCGCGTCGCACACGGGATACACATCGCCGGCGGCGCAGCCGGTCAGCGTGACCACCGCTGTGATGGCCACGGCGAACATCACGCTGGCGGCCACCAGTGGCATCGGCGGCACAGTGAGCGACACGCAGGCGCCCGCACAGCCGGTCAGCGGTGCCAGCGTCTCGTACACGGGCACAGGCGGCACCGCCGGTAGCGGCACTACCACCGCCAATTCCAGCGGCGGATACACGTTCAGCGGCGTGTCGCCGGGGACGTATTCGGTCGCAGCCACTGCCACCGGCTTCACCTCGCCGTCGGCGCAGCCGGTCACCGTGGCCAGCGGCGGCACGGCGACGGCGAACCTCACCCTGACCGCCACCAGTGGCATCAGCGGAGCGGTCAACGATTCCCAAGCGACACCGCAGCCGATCAGCGGTGCCAGCGTCTACTACGCCGGTACCGGGGGCACCACCGGCAGCGGAACCATGGGCACCGACCTCAGCGGCAGCTACACCTTCAGCGGGGTTCCGCCGGGAACGTACTCGGTCACCGCCTCGGCCACTGGCTTCACGTCACCGGCCGCGGATCCGATCACGGTCACGGCTGGCGTCACGGCGACCGCCAACTTCACCATGAGCGCCACTAGTGGCATCAGTGGGACGGTGACCGATTCTGAGACGCCCGCGCAGGCCGTCAGCGGCGCCACCGTCGCCTACACCGGCACCGGCGGCACCACCGGCAGCGGCAGCACCACGACGGGTGCCGGCGGCACCTACAGCTTCAGTGGCGTGCCGCCGGGAACGTATTCGGTCACCGCTACGGAAACTGGATTCACGTCGCCGGCGGCGCAGCCGGTGACCGTGACAGCTGGCGTCATCAAGAGCGGCGTGGACTTCACCCTGAATGCCACCAGTGGAATCAGCGGCACGGTAACCGACGGAACCCTGCCCATTGGTAGTGCCACCGTCTCCTACAGCGGCACCGGCGGCAGTAATGGCAGTGGTAGCATCGGCACGGCCGTCGACGGCACATACGCATTGAGCGGCGTGCCGCCTGGAACGTACACCGTCACAGCGTCGGCTGCTGCATACGGCCCGCAGTCAAAGCCGGTGACGGTGACAGTCAGCACGACCACGATCGGCGTCGACTTCACGCTGACGGCAACCACCACGGGAACGATCAGCGGCACCGTGAGTGATTCGCAGACGCCCGCGCGGGCCGTGAGTGGTGCCACTGTCACGTATGTCGACACCAACAACAGCGTCAACACCGGCAACGTTCTCACGGATTCGAGCGGCGGTTACAGCTTCAGCGGGCTGTCGACGGGGTCGTACTCGGTCAGCGTCACGGACAGCGACTTCACGACGCCGGCTGCGCAGCCGGTCACCGTGACCGCCGGCGGCACGGCGACGGCCACCTTCACCATGACCGCGACTAGCGGCATCAGCGGCACCGTGAGTGATTCGCAGACGCCCGCGCAGTCGGTCGGCGGTGCCACGGTCTCCTATAGCGGCACTGGTGGCACCACCGGCGCTGGCACCACCACCACCGACTCCACCGGTACGTATGCGTTCAACGGGGTGCCGCCTGGCACGTACTCGGTCACCGTCACGAAGACTGGGTTCACGTCGCCCGCGGCGCAGACTCCCACCGTGGCGTCCGGCAGCACGGCGACGGTGAACTTCACCCTGAGCGCCACGAGCGGCATCAGCGGCGCTGTGACTGATTCGCAGGCGCCCGCGCAGCCCGTCAGCGGCGCCACCGTCTCCTACACCGGCACGGGGGGTACCACGGGCAGCGGCACGACCACCACCAGCTCCAGCGGCGGGTACACGTTTAACGGTGTGCCTCCAGGGACTTACTCCGTCACGGCCTCCCGGGCCGGGTTCACGTCGCCAGCCGCGCAGACACCGGCTGTAACTTCGGGCGTCAGCGCTACGGCTAACTTCATCCTGACGGCCAACAGCGGCATCGGCGGCACCGTGAGCGACCAGGCCTCGGCGCCCGTCAATGGTGCGACCGTCTCGTACACCGGCACAGGCGGCACCACGGGCAGCGGCACCACCACCACCAATTCCAGCGGTGTCTACGCCCTCAACGGTGTGCCGTCGGGCACGTACTCGGTCAGCGCGTCGGACACGGGCTACACGTCACCAGCTGCGCAGGCGGTCACTGTGACCAGCGGCGCCACCACGAGCGGCGTGAACTTCACCCTGACGTCGAGCAGCCATCAACCGATCTTCAGTGATGGCTTCGAATCGGGCAACCTGTCCGCCTGGACCAAGACCCAGAACATGACGGTTGAGACCACGACCGTTCATGGCCCCACCCACGCGGTCCAGGGCGTCAGCACCTCCACAAGCACCGCCACCACGGCGTACGCACAGAAGACACTCTCCGCGACGTACACCACGTCGTACACGCGGGTCTGGTTCTGGATCGTCAGCGACAGCGGGCAGCAGGCGAACCTTCTCCGAGTGCGAGGCACCACGAACAGCAATACCGCCTTCGTGTTCGTGAGCAGCACCGGCTTCCTGAGCCTCAACAACGGCACCGCAGCCGTCAAGAGCACCACGCCGGTGACGACGGGGGCCTGGCATGAGCTGGAGTTGAACGTCGTCACGGGGACGTCGGCCTCGACTCAGGTCTGGCTCGACGGCAGCCTGGTCACCGCGCTGACGGGGAGCGGTCTCACCAACCTGGCCACCCCGATCCAGACGATTCAGATCGGCGAGGCGGGCCTGCAGACCTGGACCGCGAACTTCGACGATGTCGCCTTCGACACCCAGATGATCCCGTAGACCTGACCGGCAAACGGTGATGCGGCGGCAGGCAACGTGACCGACAGCTGGCGTGTCCGGCCGCATCGAGTCCGGCCGAATGGGCGGGCGGGCGGGATCGTCGGCTCGGCGCTCTTGGTCGTGGCCGTGGCCTGGGCCGGAGGGACGCTCTCTGCTGCACGCTTGTCACCTGCGAGCGCGGCGGCGGGCGTGGCCCAATCATTTGGAGCGGCCAACACCACCGCCGGCCTGTCTCTGAAGGCCTCCACGGGGACCGTGACCACGACCGGTGACCTCCTCGTCGCCACCATCAGGGACCGCAGCCCCACGTCCACTCTCGCCTCCGTCAGCGGCATCACCGATTCTGCTGTCAACCACTGGGTGCGGGCGGCGAATGTCGCGCAGGGGACCGTGAACGACGGTGAGGTCTGGTATGCGGCAAGCTCGGCTCCGGTCACCAGCGTCACGGTCACCATCAGCGCAGGCGCCGCGCTGGCCTTCACCGTGCTCGACATCACGGGCGCCACGACAGCACCTCCCGACAGGACCGCCACCAAGTCAGGGAGCGGTATCGCCCCCACCTCGGGCGCCACCACCAGCACCAGCCAGGCGAGCGAGATCGCGGTTGCAGACATCGGCTGGAACACGCGTCTCATCCCCACCGGGCAGACGAGCGGCTACACGACCACGGCCATCCAGCAATCCACCGTCTCCAACACGGCGGCCGGTGAGCAGGCCGCCTGGAGGATCCTCAGCGCGACAGGTGTGCAGACGTACTCGGCCGCGTTCCCGTCCTCCTCCCCAGCGGCGTGGACTGGCGTCATCGCCACGTTCGACGTCGGCACCTCACCCACTCCGACCCCGACGCTGACGCCGACCCCAACTGGAAGTGGCACGCCCACCCCGACCGGCACGCCCCCCCCAACCGGCACGCCCACTGCCACGCCCACGCCCACACCAACTCCGACCATGCCGCACGTGATGTTGATCGTCGAGGAGAACCAGGAGTACAGCAGCATCATCGGGAGCGGAAGCGCGCCCTACATCAACGGCCTCGCCAAGACATACCGGTCGGCCACCAACTGGTTTTCCGTGGAGCACAACAGCCCGTTAGATTACCTGGACCTGTTCGCCGGCTCCAACCTCGGCCTGCCCAACGGCACCCCCTACAGCAAAACCACCCTCGCAGACGAGCTGCACAGCGCCGGGGTCACCTGGAAGGGCTATATGGAGAGCATGTCGTCGAATTGCGCAAACGGCTCCAGTGCCAACGGCCTCTACGAGCCGATACACAATCCCTTCCACTACTTCACCAACTACGCGAGCTGGTGCAGCAGCAGCAACCTCAGCACCGAGGGAGTCCTGCCGTACCCCGGCTCCAGCGGGCTCACATCGGCGCTCAACGGCGCCAACCCGCCTGACTTCGTGTGGATCACCCCGAACAACTGCGACAACATGCACAGCGACACCAGCACTGGCTCACCGTGCAAGGGCAGCAGCAACAGCCAGCTCATCAGCGCTGGTGACAACTGGCTGTCCAGCAACCTCGGCCCCGTCCTCACCTCCACATGGTTCAAGCAGAACGGCATCGTGATCATCACCTGGGATGAGGGGTCGACCACCGCGGGCTGCTGCGGCGGCGCTGCCAAGGGCGGACACATTGCCACTCTCGTGGTCACCGCCAACAACAAGGGCCAGGGTCCCTTCACCAGCACCGGCGACCACTACGGAGTGCTCGCGGCCATCGAGCGGACGTACGGCGTTGGTCTGCTCCTGAACTCCGCCAACGCCGTCAACGGCGACCTGAGCGGCGCTTTCGGCCAGCCGACGGGCAGCATCGGTGGCACGGTCACCGATTCTCAGACACCGGCGCAACCCGTCGTCGGCGCCACCGTCGCCTACACCGGCACCAAGGGTAGCGGAAGCACCGTCACCGATTCCAGCGGCAACTACACGTTGAGCAGCGTGCCGCCTGGCACGTACACGGTCACCGCCTCGGCCACCGGCTACACCACGGAGTCAGGGTCTGTCACGGTGACCGTTGGCGTCACCGCGCCCAAGAGCTTCACCCTGATTGCGACCAGCGGCATCAGCGGCGCTGTCACCGATACGGAGACGCCTGCACAGCCGATCAGTGGCGCCACCATCCACTACGCCGGCACCGGCGGCAACACCGCCAGCGGCACCACCACCACCAACTCGATCGGAGGCTACACCTTCAACGGTGTGTCGCCTGGAACGTACACAGTCACCGCCTCGGCCACCGGCTTCACGCCGCCGCCGGCGCAGAACGTGACTGTCACCGCCGGCACCAGCGCGACGGCCAACTTCACCATGACCGCCACCGGCGGCATGACCGGGACAGCGAGCGATTCCCAGGCGCCCGCCCAGCCGGTCAGCGGTGCCACCCTCCAGTACACCGGCACGGGTAGCACCACAGGCAGTGGCACAGCCACCACAAATTCCAGCGGCGGCTACGCCTTCAACGGGGTGCCGCCTGGGACATATTCGGTCACCGCATCGCGCACAGGGTTCACGACGCCGGCGGCGCGACCCGTCACCGTGACCGCGGGCGCTGTTGCCGCTGCCATCAACTTCACCCTGACCGCCACCAGCGGCATCAGCGGAACGGTGAGCGACTCTCAGTCGCCCGCGCAGCCCATCGCTGGTGCGCAGGTGACGTACACCGGCACCGGCGGCACCACCGGCAGCGGCATGACCTCCACGGCCACTGACGGCACGTACACCTTGAACGCGGTACCGGCGGGCACGTACTCGGTCAGCGTCTCGGACACCGGCTTCACGACACCGGCTGCCCAGTCCGTGACCATCAACCCCGACTTGGTGACGAGCGGCGTGAACTTCACCATGGCCGCCGCCAGCGGCGTCAGCGGGACGGTGAGCGATTCCCAGACGCCCGCGCAACCGGTCGACAACGCCACCGTCACTTACACCGGTGTCAGTCCCACCACCGGCAGCGGCAGCACCTCCACGGCCATCGACGGCACCTACGCATTGGCCGGTGTCCCGTCGGGGACGTACTCGGTGACCGCAGCGGCCAACGGCTACACCTCCTCCACTGATGCATCAGTGCTGGTCGCATCGGGCTCCGTCGCCAGCGGAGTGAACTTCACCCTGGCCAGCGAAGGCCTGCGTAGCGCCTTCATCCAACCCTTCACGAGCACGTCAATCTGGAATATGCCGATCGGATCGGGAGCGCAGTACTCACTCGCGAATCTCGCCCCCGCGACCATCAAGACGCTGGTGAGTGACCAGCACATCATCGTGATGACGCCGACAGCGCCTTCAACCGCCCTCAATCACAACGCAGCCGGGTCGTCGGGATTGTCACGATGCGACGCCAGTGGCGCCCTCATGGCTAGCGCGCCGATCCCCGACGGCTTCTTCGTCCAAACAGCAACCAGGAATTACCCGATCGCGGCGGTGGCCGCTGATGGACACACACTGATCCAGGGTGAGCCGTTCGCGCGCTGCACGGCGGGCGCAGGCACAATCCAAATCCTGGCGGCGAACGGCGACCTGTACAGCGACGGACGGCTGGGAGTCGACGGAGGCAGCAACCTCTCATCTCTGGGCGGCACGATCCGGCTTGGCGAGTTGGTGCCCGGAGGTGTCATCTCGCACGCTCTCCAGATCGATGTGGATGGCGCGAACCTGTATCCGGGCACGGCGTCGACCTGTTATCGGTGGCCTGCCACGAAATGCGATACGTATGGGCCTGGCGGTGGGACGCACCCGGCCTACGGCGGTAGCAACCCGGCCCTCACAGTTGGAGCGCTGCTCGCGCTGCCTCAGACGCTGAACCTCAACAGCCTCAACCTGCAGACCGTGCCCGGGATGATGCTGGCCACCGCCCTCCAGAACTACGGCGCCTACATCGCCAACGATGCTGCCCGCTCGGTCAACAACATCGTCACGGAGCTGAGCCCGAGCGGCAGCGTGCTTGACGAGTTCCAAGCGGCGTGGGGTTTCCCGTTCGAAACCACCGGCGCTGGCGGGACCGATCCGTGGTCGCAGGACATCGCGACCATCTTTGCCAACCTCGAGATCGTCAACAACAACGGTCCGAATGCGATCGGTGGAGGCGGCAAGCCTCTCCATCCCCTGGCTCCGCCACTGTAAGCATCTGCCGGCGGGCACCCGACTACGACCCAGGTCAGAAGCCGGTCTTGATGTCCCCAAAGGTCGCGCTGGAGGAGTTGCCAAGGAGTCCGATGCCGTACTTCTCCTCAATGCCGCGGAGCGTGGCGTACTCATCACCGCTCGACGTGTACGCGCCCTTGGGGGTACCGTCGATGATCAGGGTGGCCACGTGACCGCCGTTGCCGAAGACCCCGCCGGACGTGTCGGTGGAGACGCTCTCGTCCCAAGTCAGAATGATGATGCCGCCGCTCTTGTACCAATTCGTGGCCTGCACTCCGGGGATGAAGGTACTCAGCCAGGTGTCACCGTTGGCGACGCCGTTGGCGCCGCATGGACTGCCGTTGGTGTGCATGTCGTCGCAGACGTTGGGACTGAACCATATGTACCCTGGTGGAGAGGCACTGTTCAGGTCCGTCTGCATCTGTGAGCCCGTGAAGGGCCCGTTGTACGGCACGACCCCATCACCAAGCTTGTCGCACAAGGAGGTGTAGTCGCTGAAGTAGGCGAACGGGTTGTGGTCACTGCTGTACAGGGTGGTCGGCAGACCTTGGTAGCAGTTGCTCGGCATCGACTCCATGTACGCCTTCCACCTGATGTTGGCGGCATTCAGCTCGTCCGCAATCGTTGGGGCGGTGAAGGGTCGCGTGCCGCCGTGGCCGAGGTTCTGGTCGAATCCGGCGATGGCGTCCAGGTAGTCATTGGGGCTACCGTGGACGACACCGAACCACTTGGTCGCCGACGTGTACTTCTTGATCAGCGTGTTGTTGATGTATGGCGCATTGGCGCTGCCGACGATGTACGCTTTGCCGTCGGCGCTGCTGTACGCCTTGTTCTCCATCATGATGACCATGACGTGCGGCGCTGCAGCGGTCACCGTCACGGTGAACGACGTTGACGACGTGGCGGTGCCTCCTGGCGCTGTGACCGTGATCACACCGGTCGTGGCCGTGGCCGGCACGGTCGTGCCGATCTGCGTATCCGAGGTCACCGTGAAGGTTGCCGCGATACCGTGGAACTTCACCGATGTTGCGCCCGTGAATCCCGACCCGGAGATGGTGACCGGCGTGCCGACCGGCCCGTTGGTGGGGCTGAAGCTGGTGATCACCGTCGGTGGTGGCCCCGTCGTCACGGTGAACGACGTCGATGACGGAGGGCTGATGCCCCCCGCTGTGGTGACACTGATCGGGCCGGTGCTGGTCCCGCTCGGCACCGTTGCCGTGACCTTTGCATCGGAGACGAACGCAAAGGTGGTGGCGGCCACGCCGCTGGTGAAGGTCACGCCGGTGAGACCGGTGAACCCTGAGCCATTGATCGTCACCGACGTCCCAACCGGCCCGCTCGACGGGCTGAAGGTGGTGATCGAGGGGAGCACTGTGAATGACGTGGTCGAGCTCCCGGTGGCGCCCAGCGCACCGGTGACGGTGATCGGGCCTTTGGTGGCCCCGGTCGGCACCGTTGTGGTGATCTGGACATCGCTGTTCACTGTGAAGGCGGGTTGGTTGGTGCCGTTGAACTTCACCGCGGTTGCGCCGGTGAAGCCGGAGCCGTTGATCATCACGGCCGCACCGTCGACGCCGCTACTCGGGCTGAAGCTGGTGATAACCGGCGGCGGTCCGGACGAGCCAACCCTGAAGGTGGCAATGGCACCAGTCCAGGCCACCGAGCTGCTCAGAGTGGCAGCATAGGTCTGAGTTCCGGTCGAGCTGACGATTTGCCACGCCGTCTGCTCGCCGGTGGCGGCGCCACTGGCCGTGGACTGCCGAACCGTGGTGGTGGAATAACCTGAGGTCTGGCCGCTGGGCGTTGCGGTCCCATTCCAGCCGATGCCGCCGATCACAATCTCATTGGCCTGCGAGGTTGCCGCAGTCGTGCCTGTCGACGGAGCCGTGCTGCTCCCGGCCAGCGTTGCGCTCCTGTCCAGCGGCGACGACGACGCACCGGTGACATCCAGCACGGTGAACGCAAGCGCAGAGGTCCCGCTCACGCTCACCGTGACACTGCTCACGCTGGTCGCGGCCTGCGCGTACCAGATCTCGCCGTCCGCCTGCGCCCCCTCGGTGACGGCAGCCGCCTTCACCCACACGTTACCCGCCGAGTCCGCAACGCCGGTGATCGTCGCGAGCGCGGTGGTGTCGCGTACCTTGATTGACGCGATGAGGAGGTCGCCGCCTCCCGTGACGGGGCTCGGGGTAGCGGCAAGCGAGGTTCCGGCTGTCGTATTGGCGGCGCCGAACGCTTGGGCCACCCCCGGCGACGAGCCCAGGGCAGTGACGCGGCCCATGGTGACGGCGGCGGCCAGCACCACCAGAATCAGACCGCCGATCTTCACCGCCGTCCGGGCGCGCCCAGACCTCTGGCGTCGCCTCCGATGCCGTCGTCCCACGGTGACGCCCCCATTTTCATCGTGTCGAACAATGCTCTCCGCGAGCGAAAAGCGCGGTCGCCCATCGCCACGGAGCGGCACAGCATACGCCGCGTGAACGTGCTGGACCGGGTCCGAACTCCGCCCGTGGAGGCCGAGTCGCTCATCCGTTTCAGACGCTGCAACTGCCCCAGATATCGCTTGCGGGGCAAGGAATCCCAGCCCGAGCTCGGGAGGGATGTGTGGACGCTTGTCTTCCGTCAGTTCAAACGGCGCAACCGCGCCAGCCGTATCCGATACACTACTGTGACCGGGGGTCTCTTGCGCTACTGGCGTCTCGACACCCGGCTTCGGGAAGGGCCCGGATGGGAGGGCGACGGTGATGGGGGGACGTGTCGTGAGTCTGCCCCCAACGGCATGCCTCTCGAAGCGATCGACGGCGACCACACGTGCGCATCGGCAAGGCCGTGCGGTCGGTGCGGCGCTCCTCCTCATGGCATTGAGCTCGCTGGCCGGGACGGTCCCGGTTGGGCGGTCGACGCCCGCGGGCGGGGTGACGGCGGCAGCAGCTGCCGCACCTCCGCACATCATGCTCATCGTCGACGAGAACAAGGCCTACAGCGCCAACCAGGGCACCCCGTACATCATCGGCAACTCCAGCGCCCCATACATCAACAACACCCTGGCGGCCAACTACACGTCGGCGACGCAGTGGTACTCCGACGAGCACACCAGCCCGCTGGACTACCGCGACCTGATCTCGGGCGCCAGCCAGGGCCCGGGCAATGGCCCCTACCCCGCAACCACGGTTGTCGACGAGCTGAAGTCGGCGGGCATCAGCTGGAAGGCCTACATGGAGGACGCTCCCAGCGCCTGCTACCGGGGGGGTGACACCGGCAACTACTTCGTCAGCCACAACCCGTTCGTCGACTTCAACAGCATCATCGACACCCCCGCGCAATGCAACAACGTGGTGCCCTACTCCCAGGCATCGACCGACCTGAGCAGTGGATCACCGCCCGCCTTCGTGTGGGTCAGTCCCAACCAGTGCAGTGATATGCACACCAACGTAACGCCCTGTCCAGGTAGCGCCGTGGCGACCGGAGACTCCTGGCTCCAGAACAACATCCCCAGCATCATGAATTCCGTCTGGTACCAGCAGAACGGCATCATCATCATCACCTGGGACGAGTCGGTGAACGGTGACAATGGAGGCGTGAACGGTGGCACCGGCGGTCACATCGCCACCCTGGTCATCTCCGCGCAGTCCCACCAGACGTACTCCGGCAGCGGCAACCTCTTCGGCATCCTGCGCGGGATCGAGTCCGCCTACCAGGTCAACTACCTCGGTGCCTCCGCAGATCCCGCCAACGGTGACATCAGCGCCGCGTTCGGACAGGTGCCCACAACCGGATCCATCAGCGGAACGGTCACCGACAGCAACACCAACGCAGCCCTCGCGGGCGCCACCGTGTCGTACAGCGGTGGCAGCGCCACAACCGGTGCTGACGGCAGGTATGCGCTGACGACGGTCACACCGGGCACGTACACGGTGACCGCTGCGACCACCGGCTACGTCGCCGTCAACCACGGTGTCACCGTTGCTGCCGGCGTGAGGCCGACGCAGGACTTTGCCCTGGCGGCGGTGCGTGCACCGCCACCTCCACCGCCACCATTCGCTCCGCACAACGTGGGAGCGCCGCAGGTGGCGGTCACCCCGGACGGCTCCCAGCAGATCGTCTTCTGGAAGGACACCACCACCAACCAACTCGCCGAGGCCTGGTACACCGGCGTCTGGAACGGGCCCGTCGGCTTCCCCCAGCTCGGCACGCTCACCTCCACCCCCGCCGTCGCGGTCGCCAAGGACGGTTCTCAGCAGCTGGTCTTCTGGGAGGGCCCCGGCGGCCACCTCCACGAGGCCTGGTACGCGGCAGCCTCGTGGCAT
>PLWW01000006.1 GCA_003153125.1 Candidatus Dormiibacterota bacterium
GCGCCCAGTGCCGAAGGTCCCGTTAGGTATGAGCAGACCGGCGTCCGCTGCGACATATTGCGCGCACCAGACCGGCGCCCGGCACTGCGGCGGAGGCGACCGCAGAGAGCGGGATGTGGATCGCTCCGAGCGTACGAGCCATTCGCCATTCATTCAACTCGCGCACATCGAGAAGCGTCGCCCCTACCTGCATCAGCCGACGGGCCTGACCCGGATCGACCTCGCGCATCGCGTTCGCCTCCATGCGTGTGCTGGGCCCCGCCCCGGCCAGACGGAGGAGCAGGTTCTCAGACCCCGCGAAAGCGTCGACGGCGGTATCGGTTGCCCCCGCGGGTGGTTGGTTGCCGCGTCCCGTCGGCAGGACCGNNGGCGACCTCGGCCTCCACCGCGCAGGCCGCCACCTCGTAGCTGACCGCCTCCAGGGCACTGCGGGCTGCTGACACTTGCTGGAGGATTTCCGTGCACGTGCGGCCTTCGTCGAGCATCCGTTGGAGGCCGCGGCACTGCCCCTCGATTCGGCGCAGGGATGCACTGCGCGCAATATCGGCATTCCGCACTTCCATCCGCACCGGTTACGGCACACACTCGGAACCCTCGTCCAAGAACAGCTTGGCGATGCGCGTCTCACCGCGGACACACTTGGACACGCGGGCCTCGGGTCTGTCGCGGGCTATACGAAAATCACCGAGGCACGGCGAGCGGTCCTCCAAGCCAAAATCGAACAGGCTGGCTTGTAGCCGTTCGTGCGATCCCTCTCCATCGGGTAGGCTGCCGCCGCAAAATTCGGGTCGCAATCAGTTGGTTAAAAGCGACCGGCGCGTCGGTTTCCTATTAGACTGGGGTCCATGCCCAAGATCAGCGAACAGGCTCGCGTCGAGCGCCGCCAACGCATCATCGACGGCGCCTGGCGGTGCGCCGGAACCCAGGGATTCACCAAGCTCACGGTCGACGACATCTGCGCCGAGACGGGACTGAGCAAAGGTGCGTTCTACGGCTATTTTTCGTCCAAAGACGATCTGCTCGCCACGATGGTGGAGGAGGACGCGTACCAGCTCGATAGGACAATGGTGGAGATCGAGATGCGCAACGCCCGCGCCATTGACCGCCTCGTTGCGTTCGCGCGCGCGATGGTCAAACGAGGAGAGGACCCGGCAACTGTGCAGGTGACGTCGGATATGTGGGTAATGCTTCGGGAGGACCCTTCGGTCAGCGAGCGGTTCGCCGAGTTGGTAGCAGGTCGGCGACAGCGACTCCGTGCTTGGGTGGATGAGGCGATTGCCGCCGGCAACATTGCAGACGTTCCCGCAAACGCCCTGGCGGCGACGCTCGTCGCGCTTGGCGATGGACTGATGCTCCACAAGTCACTCGACCCGGCGAGCTTTCGCTGGACCAACATCGCCAAGGTTCTCGATGCTCTGCTGGACGGGCTGAGAAGCGAGGTCAAGCGGGAATCGCGATGACAATCTGCATCGAGACGCACGGTCTGACCAAGACGTACGGCCAGGTTCAGGCTCTCAAGGGAATCGACCTCTCCGTCCTCGCCGGCCAGGTATTCGGATTCCTCGGCCCCAACGGAGCCGGAAAGACCACGACGATTCGGCTGTTGCTTGCTCTCCAGAATCCGACATCCGGCCATGCCAGCGTGCTCGGGCTGGATGCCCAAACGCAATCCACCGAGATCCACCGCCGTATCGGGTATCTCCCTGGGGAGTTCGCGCTCTACCCGCGGATGACGGGAAAACAAATCATCACGTGGTTTGTCCGAGCTCGCGGTTGTGAGCAGGGCGTTGCAACTGACCTCATCGACCGCTTCGAGGCCGTGGTCGACCGCCCCGTCCGTGAGTTGTCCAAAGGGAATCGACAGAAGCTCGGCATCATTCTCGCGTTCATGCATCAGCCGGAACTGCTCATTCTGGACGAGCCCACGTCGGGGCTGGACCCACTCATGCAGCACGAGTTCGCGAAGCTCGTCCGCGAGACCGTTGCCGACGGCGGAACGGTCTTCCTGTCATCGCACGAACTCGACGAGGTGCAGCGATTGGCGGATCGGGTCGCAATCATCCGCGAAGGAAGGCTCGTGGCAAGCGACACTGTCGCGTCGTTGCGAGAGAACGCACCGACCCTCATCGACGCGACCTTCAAGGCGCCGGTGCGGATCGAACAATTCGCGGCCGCGGGCGTCAAGATTCGCTCGCACGATGGCACCAGCGTCAGTCTCGAGGTGAGCGGACGTATCGGCCCGATCCTCCGTGTGATCGCGGATCTTGAACCCATCGATGTCGCCTCACGCCATCCGGACCTGGACGAACTGTTCATGCAGTTTTATCGCAGCAACGATAGCCAGGACGATTCGCATGCGAACTGACATCGCGCGACTCGACCTCCGGCAGCGGCGCCGAAGCGTCATTGGATACTCGGTGGGATTGGCGCTCTACACTCTCGTTGTCGTTGCGCTGTACCCGGCGTTCAAGGATTCAACGTCCCTCGACAGTCTTGTCAAGAGCGATGCCACGGCGGCTGCTCTCTTCGGCATTTCTGGTCCCCTCTCATCCTCCGGCGGATGGCTCAACGCGAATATCTATGCCAACTTCTTTCCGCTGCTCGCGCTGCTCATGACCATCGGATACGGCGCCGCGGCGGTCGCCGGACAGGACGACGACGGGACGCTGTGCCTGCTGGTGGCACTCGCGCGGAGCCGCACGGCGATCCTCCTGCACAAAGTTGGAGCGATGGTTCTGCAGGTCCTCGTCCTCACTATCGCCGTCTTGGTGTGTGTTGTTATGGGCAGGTCGTTCCAGCTGACAACGTCCGTGAGAACAGCGAGCACGGCGTCTCTAGCACTCATGCTGATGGCACTCGACTTCGGGATCCTTGCCCTCGCGGTTGGGGCCCTCACCGGCCGGCGGGGAACTGCGATCGGGGTGACGAGCGCAGTCGCTGCTGCGTCGTATCTCGTCAGCTCACTGGCGCCGGTGATCTCGTGGCTCCATTCGTGGCGCTATGTCTCCCTGTTCTATTGGTCAGTGGGGAACAACCAGATCACCGACGGGGCGTCGGTTTGGGACCTGGTGTTTCTGACCGCTGTTGGTGCTGTCGTTATGTTCGCGGCGGTGTTCGCCTTCCGGCGTGCGGATCTTCGCTGAAACCGACGTGTCAGTTTTTATTATCATAACGATATGCCACCGGAATCCCATTGCCGCGTAGTTTGGGCACCGGCATCTCCACCCGCGGCACGGCCCGCCTCCGCCCCCTGCGGGCGCACCTGACCCCCTCCAACGGAGGACTTGCCTGCCTCGCGGTGCTGATCGGGACCGGAGCCGGACTGGGCGCCATCGTGTTCCGCGCCCTGATCTCCGGAGCCACCCAGCTCTTCACGGGCCATGCCGACTACAGCGATGCCGGCCGCGCCACCAATCCCTGGCTTCCTGGGCTTGGGCCATGGTTCGTGCTCGCCGTTCCTGTCGTTGCGGGGCTGGTGTACGGCCCGCTGGTGACCCGATTCGCCCCGGAGGCCGGAGGACACGGGGTGCCGGAGGTGATGCTCGCGGTCGCCAACAACGGTGGTCGCATACGCACGCGCGTGTCGGTCGTGAAGGCCCTGGCGTCGGCGATTTGCATCGGTGGTGGTGGCTCCGTTGGCCGGGAGGGTCCTACCGTGCAGATCGGCTCAGCGCAAGTGATGGGGTACTCGAAGATTGCCAGCATGCCGATTATCACCGGTATCTCCACGCTGCTTCTTCCTGCGGCGGCATTCGCACGGCTGGCCTCGTTCAAGCATCTCGTTAGTTCACGGTAGCGGCGACGACATCGATGACGGCGCCCACCAGCCAGGCGAATCCCGTCGCACGCGCCAGCGCCATGCGTTCCTGCCAGGAGATGCGTGACGGCGACAGCCACGCGGGCTTGAGAATGAAGTTGACGGCCGTGTCGCTGGACGCGATCCCAGAGATCGCCCCGCGAAAGTCGAGCATCAGCAGCAATCCGGCGCTCGCGGAAACACCCGCCCCTGCCAGATCTCCGCCGACCCCAAACGCCATATTGCCGAGCACCGAAATGATCACGCCCGCCCAAACCGCGGTGAGGAGGGTGTACCCGGCGGTGAGTCCATCGAGCCCCCGCGGCCGGCCCGTCGCGTGCGGCTCACCGACGAGCGCTTGACGCGGCTCGGCGGATGTGTACTTCAGCACCAGGTAGAGGGCGGCGCCGCTCGAGAGGGCCACCAGCACTCCCAGAGCGAGGAGACGCAGTCTCGCCGAAATGGGTGTGACCGCGAGCGCCACCGCACACCCCATCAGCAACACGGCGAAGGCCACGTCACTGGCACGATTGACGTGAGGCAACGCTCTGCCTGAGCGCCCGCTCATGGGTTCAGAACTGTGGCGAGCACACCGACGCGGCTCCGGTTTGGGTGGCCGAGTTCTTCCACGTATTCGCGATCCACGTGAGACTATCCGCGATCAGTGCACGCCAGGTCCCCATGGCATGGCCGCCGGTAACGACTTGCAGCGTCATGGGGGTCCAGTGCAGCCGGGTCAGTTCGGCGGCGAACGCCTGGGTTGGCGCAAGGTATTCGTCGACCGATCCAGCACCGAGGAACACCGGCATGCGTTCCGCCTTGTCGAGCTGAGGCGCGAGAATCGACGGACTGTTGGCGGCGACCGCGGGTCCGAACGTATCGGGGTCGGCATCAAAGTACCCGGAGTAACTGGCGACCACGCCGATCAGGTCCGGATGGCGCAGGGCGATGTTCATGGCGGCGTAGCCGCCCTCGGAGAAACCCGCCATTCCGGTGCACGCCCTGCCCTCGGTTCGAACCTGCTGCGCGACCGCGGGCATCAACCGGGTGATAATCCAGGTCTCCGACGCCTGTGTTTCGGTGTTGGACCACACGCCCGCGGCGTTGTGATCGGCGCTGCCATCGGGCATGACGGCAACCAGCGGGGGAATGGACTTTGACGCAATGAGCTGATCCAGAAT
Organism: Candidatus Dormiibacterota bacterium; assembly: GCA_003153125.1. Lineage (GTDB taxonomy): Bacteria > Chloroflexota > Dormibacteria > Aeolococcales > Aeolococcaceae > Aeolococcus. Next base: position 4,978 of record PLWW01000006.1, read on the forward strand.
TGCCGGGAGCGCCGCTCCCCCGTCGAGCCAATCGGACTCGGCGCCGGGCTGGCCGTGTAGGAAGTAGATGACGGGGAGGCTCAGCGCGGAGTGGGTTCGGAGAATGGCCGGCTTGTAGATCAATGACGCCCGTCCGTCGACCGTCAGCGACTCAACGTCGCCTCGAGGAATCGACGAGTTCGGCTGATAGCTGAATGCCATCGCTGCGGGCCCCACCGAGACCACGTCCGCCGCGGACGACGCACCGACCACAGCAAGGGCGACGGCGCCCACCAGCAGTGCGGCGAACCGCCGGGATCTGCGGACGCGGAACGCAGTGCGTGGGACGACACCGTGGATGGCGCGTCCTGTCACCATGCCCAAAGCCACGCTGGCAGAGGCGATCGCGATTGCTCCCAGGAGGACACGAACCCAGCCGATCAGAGTGGGCTCGCTGGCGATCTCCGACGCGACGGATGTTCCCATGAGGCGTGGGATGAGTGGAATCAGGTAAACGCCGGCAAACGCCGCGGCGATGCCGGCCATCGCGCGCCGCGGACGCATGCCGATTGCCATCACCAGCGCAGATGCTGGGGCCAGCGCGATCGTGATGGCGACCATCAGGGACACTTCGATTCCAGCGCCCTCACTGAGCAACCATTGGTCCAGCGGCACCCGCAGCGCGAGCAGGACCAACCCTGTGATCAGCGCTGCCACGACCGCCCCCAGGAGGGCGCTGCTGTAAGAGGACCGTACCGCCGCTTGAGCCTCGGTCGTCGCCGCACGCGGAGCGCCGATCGCATCGAGCAGTCTTTCCCGGACACCGGTGCCATTCGGCTGCGCCGCTTGCGCTCGACGATCGGCCGACGCCGTGGGCGCCCGGGAGGCTCGGGACCACCGCCGATGGACGACTGCGATCGCAATCAGGGCAAGGGGGAACCCGAGGACGCCGCCTCCGGTCGCGATCGTCCGGCTCACCCAGCGAGCGTTGAACTTGCCTTTGAAGCGCGCCAGGGAGCGATAGTGATACCCCGACAAACCATGGTCGTACGCTAGACGCCGAACCACCCGTCCGAGCGCGCGGGTCGGCAGATCGTCCGCCTGATCGCGAAAGGGCACCGAACCCAGGCTTGCCCAGCGAAGCCCCTCACCCTTGGCGTCGATGAGGGCCTGCGCAATGCTGAGGTCCATGGCTCCGGGGGGCGCCTCGGGATCCCGCCTCATCATGTCCAGAGCCATCCCGTCGGCCAATGCGTGCCACGACGAGAAGGCGACGATCGCGCCTGTTGCGTTGACGGTCAGGCGAATAAGACCTTCACTCTGCAGAAGGTCGCTCATGCGGCGCATGGAGAACCCGAGTTCAACCCGGCGGCCGCGCCACCGCGTGGAGACGAGTTCCAACTCCGCTCGCGTCTTTGCGTCAAGGCCTCGGATTGATTCGGTGCGGCAGGACATGCCGGCGCGGCGCGCCCGAGCGATCTCATGGCGCACATTGGCCAGGCTCGGCGAAGCCAGGTCCCAATCCTCAAGATCGATGATCGCCTCTTCGCCGAACTTGATCAGCCGGTATCCGGCGGCGCGATAGGTCTCGGCGAGGTCCCCGCGGGCCTGGAACACGCACGGGATCAGCCCCTGACCACGGGCAACATCATGGAGTTCTTGGATTGCGCGCGCCAGGCCCTGAGGTTCCGCGATGGGGTCGCCGCCCACCACGGCGACGGACAGGGCCGTTCGGAGCGGCGCGAATGAACCCGATGGCAACACTACTGCCTGCGCAGCGGTCGTGTCGCTGCACGCCGCGATTTGCGCGACACCGTAGGTTTGTCGCGCCAGCGTAAGGGCGACGATCGATCCCGTTGGCGGGCGCTGCCGCCGCCGAATGGCGGGCATCATCACGGCGACCGCCAGGAGGATGAGGAGCGTGAGGACAAGCGATACGTCGGTGTCCGCGCCGGCCCGCAGGATGACAACCGAACAACAGGCTGTCGCCGCCCCGATCACCAAGCCATACGCCGACGTCACCATCCCCCGAAGCGTCGCGATTGCGGCCGCGATGATCAGCAACGAAAGCGCAGCCATCGGCAGGATCGCGATGACCCCCACCGCCCCACCCACGACCGGCGTTGGGTCGGCGCTGGCCGCCGCGACGATCCCAATGCTCGCCCACCACGGCCCCGCTCGGCGCTGGAGAACTCCCAGCAGCAACAGGACCATCACCACCAAGGCCACCAGAACGTTGAATCGCAGCGGTCCCGGAAGGTGGATGAAGGGTTGGTGTGGCACTTGGGGAAGGACAGGGATCAGTGCCATCGCTGACATCGTCACGGCCGCCGCGTAGGCCGGCCGAACCCACCGATTCCCGGTCCCTGCCGACGGCGCAGAGCCGTCGGGGGTGAGGGCCATCTCCGTCATGACGTCAATGATGGGTTGCAGTACTTGGCCGTTTGTCCTCCGTGCCGATACGCCACCGTTTTGTGACGCTCGTGGGCGTCGCTCGCCCGCGTGCAGCGGTCGCCTCTGTCGCCCGCTGGTGGTCCGGATGTCCGGTGATCCCACCGAGGTCGAAGACCAGGAGCCCGCCTGCACCTACTGCCGTCGCATACCGAACGACGTCGTCGACGAGGATGTCGAGCTCGATGCCGGGAAGAGCGCCATCGGCGTGGTCGAGCAGCAGGACCTCACTCACCATGAGCGCCGCAGCGGCGGCCAGCTCGGCGGCACGGACGACACCGAGATCCCCCGCAGCGTGCAGCCTGGACGCTTCCCCGTGGGCGAAGCTGAGCACAGCCTTCGACGTCCCGGCCGCGCTGAGTGAGTCGATGACAGCTCGAGCGGGCGTCCCCGCTCTTCCGGTCATCGCCCGACGCCCTCGGCCTGAGACGATCGCCACCCTGCGCGCCCCGGGGAGGTCGTGCCCCCGGCGACCTCGCGATTGACCGTCGGAACCACCGCGCCACGAGGCGTTCTCCATTTCATGCTCGTCGGCGATCTCGACACCAGCATCCACAGCCTGACCGGCCACATCGGCGTCGTCGACGAGCTCATGCGCCTGTTTGCCGACGACCTCATCTACGCCGCCGTAGTGGTTCTCGGCGTGCTCTGGTTCCATCGGAGGGGATTACGTGCCGGGTTGGCGGTCGTGGTGGGAGCCCTGCTGGCCTTGGCGCTCGGCCAGCTGCTGGGATGGCTCTTCCGGGAATCCCGGCCCTTCGTCATCGACCACTTCACTCCGCTGATCGCCCGCGCCGCGGACGGTTCCTTCCCATCGGACCACGTGCTGGTCCTCGGGGCTCTCGTAGGCAGCTGCATGATCGCCTCCCGGCCGCTCGCCACTGCAGCTGCCGTGATGGCGCTTCTCGTCGCGGCCGCGCGCGTGTACGTGGGCATCCACCAGCCCGTCGACGTGATCGTGGGCCCGCGAGCCGAGGCGCGCGGCGCGAGGCGCCATGCGCCCGCTTCTCCCGCCATGAGCGTGGTCATCACGCACTACAACACCCGCATTTGACCCGACGGATCGGACACAAGGGCCGAGCCCAGCCGAGCCCTCCCGCAGTCGTCTTTCAGGGCTGCTGACGAAACTATCGGGGAACACACGAAGGCGTCGTCTCAATCCAGCGAACGGCCCGCCCGCATGGGACACCTCGTTGACGCCACGGTATAGAGTGAGCCCCATGGCCGACGCGGACGAAGCGAGCTCAGAAAGCCGCGACCACCCGACATCGGCCGGTGTGCCCGATCCCGAGGACAAGGAGTCGCCGCCGCCGGACGAGAGCTATCTTGTCGGCGCTACGGGAGTCGAAGAGGAGGTCCTGGCCGCGTTGGCTCGTGCGGAGGCCGAGATGAACGACCCAAAGCACGACGCCGGCGACGCTAGCGATGGCGCTGTGATCTGACCGCGGTCCGTCGGAAACGTAATGAGGCCGCCGTCGGGCGAGCACTCGCAACGCCCCTGAGCGCGGCGGCACATATAACATGATGATCACACGGTCGGCCGCGTCGGTAACAGGTGCTGGTGGGCGGAGTGGGAGCGACGTGGCGCGATTCGTGCACTCATCCTCAAAGACCGACTCGACGCTGATGTCGCCGGTGACGGCGAGGCTCGGTGCTTGACCACCCGTTCATCGCGACCGACCGACCGACCGAGGATTCGCCCAGGCTGCCGACTGGAGCTCCAGCCATGACGACACCGGCACTCTCACCGGAACTCCTGCAGCGGATGGATGCCTACTGGCGTGCCGCCAACTACGTGTCGGTCGGCCAGATCTACCTCTACGACAATCCGCTCCTCAAGCGGCCGCTGGAACTGGCGCACGTGAAGCCGCTCGTGGTCGGGCATTGGGGCACGGTGCCGGGCCAGAACTTCATCTACGTCCACCTGAACCGGGTGATCAAGAAGTACGACCTCGACATGTTCTACATCGCAGGGCCTGGCCACGGCGGCCCGGCCCTGGTCGGCAACACGTACCTGGAAGGCACGTACAGCGAGATCTATCCCGACGTCAGTCAGGACGAGGCCGGGCTGAAACGGCTGTTTGGCCAGTTCTCGTTTCCCGGGGGTATCTCCAGCCACGTCGCACCGACGACGCCGGGGTCGATCCACGAGGGTGGCGAGCTGGGGTACTCGCTCAGCCATGCCTTCGGGGCGGTGTTCGACAACCCCGATCTCGTGGTCGCCTGCGTGATCGGCGACGGCGAGGCGGAGACCGGCCCGCTGGCGACCGCGTGGCAGTCCACCAAGTTCCTGAACCCGATCACCGACGGAGCCGTGCTCCCGATCCTGCACCTCAACGGCTTCAAGATCAGCAACCCAACGGTGCTCGCGCGCATCGAGCCCGAGGAACTGGACCAGTTCCTCCGCGGCTGCGGCTGGACCCCCCACTTCGTGGAGGGTTATGACCCTGAGCAGATGCACCAGCTGATGGCCGGGACCTTGGACGAGGTGATAGAGGACATCAAGCGGCTGCAGGGCGACGCCCGGCGTGCCGGCGATCCCACCCGGCCGCGCTGGCCGATGATCGTTCTCAGATCACCCAAGGGCTGGACCGGGCCGAAGGTGGTCGACGGTCTGGCCATCGAGGGGACGTTCCGAGCTCACCAGGTGCCGCTCCTCGTCGACTCGGACCATCCCGATCACGTCGCGCCCCTCGAGGCCTGGATGAAAAGCTACCGGCCGGCCGAGTTGTTCGACGAGGGCGGCCGGCTGCTGCCAGAGCTGGCGGAGCTGGCCCCCGCCGGCGACCGGCGCATGGGTGCCAACCCCCACGCCAACGGCGGCATCCTCCGGCGCGACCTGCGGATGCCGGACTTCGCCGTCCACGCCGTGACCGTGCCATCGCCGGGTGCGGTCAGCGCCCAGGACACCCTGGTGCTCGGCCAGTTTCTCCGGGATGTGGTCAAGCTGAACCAGGAGCGGCGGCACTTCCGCATCTTCGGTCCCGACGAGACGCTCTCCAATCTGCTCGGCGCGGTCTTCGAGGCGACCTGCCGCCAGTGGGATGCTCGGACGGCGGAGAACGACGAGTTTCTCGCGCCCGAGGGGCGCGTCCTGGACTCCATGCTCAGCGAGCACCAGTGCGANNCACAACGGCTTCACCCACCAGGATCCGGGCTTCCTCGACCACGTGGTCAACAAGAAGGCCGACATCGTCCGCGTTTACCTGCCCCCGGACGCCAACTGCCTCCTGTCGGTCGTCGACCACTGCCTGCGCAGTCGGAACTACGTCAACGTGGTGGTCGCCGGAAAGCACGCCCTACCCCAGTGGCTGACCATCGATGAGGCGGTCGTGCACTGCACCGAGGGGATCGGCATCTGGGAGTGGGCGAGCAACGATCAGGGCGCCGAGCCGGACGTCGTGATGGNNATCCTGCGCGAGCACCTGCCCGATCTCAAGGTCAGGGTGGTCAACGTCGTCGACCTCATGAAGCTTGAGCCGAGCACCGAGCACCCGCACGGGCTGACCGACGCGGAATACGACTCAATCTTCACCAAGGACAAGCACATCGTCTTCGGCTTCCACGGCTACCCCTGGCTGATCCACCGCCTCACCTACCGCCGGACCAACCGGAACCTGCACGTCCGAGGCTACAAAGAAGAGGGCACGATCACGACGACCTTTGATCTGCGGGTGCAAAACGACCTCGACCGGTTCCACCTCGTTCAAGACGTTATCGATCGGCTCCCGCAACTCGGCGCGACGGGGAGCTACCTGAAGCAGACGATGCAGGACAAGCTCGTCGAGCACCAGCGATACATCGACACGCACGGCCAGGACATGCCCGAAATTCTGAACTGGAAATGGAGGACCCCAAATAGCCCCGGCGAGCGCAGTGTCACGACAAGAAGGACTTGAGCATGAAGCAGGTTGCTCACAAGGCAAGACGGCCCGGACGCAACGGCAAGGACGGACCCGACCAGGAGTCGAACGCCGTACTCCCCGGATCGACGCGGGGCTCGAAACCCGACGCGAAGGACGACTTGAGATCGCTTCCCCTCGCCGAGGTGGAGAAGCGGCTGGGGTTCTCCGCGGACGGCCTCACCCAGGTCGAGGCCCAGAAACGGCTGATCCAGTACGGGCCCAACGAGCTCGAGGAGAAGAAGGCCAATGCTTTCCTGAAGCTGCTCACCTATTTCTGGGGCCCCATCCCGTGGATGATCGAGGCCGCGGTGATCCTCTCCGCCGTGCTCGAGCATTGGCTGGACTTCTTCATCATCCTCGTGCTGCTCCTGGCCAACGCCGGAGTCGGATTCTGGGAGGAGCGCCAGGCGGGCAAGGCCATCGAGGCCCTCAAGGCCCAGCTGGCGATCAAGGCCCGGGTGAAGCGTGACGGCAAGTGGATCACCCCACCGGCGCGCGAGCTCGTGCCGGGCGACGTCATTCGCCTGCGGATGGGCGACATCGTGCCCGCCGATGCGCGCCTGCTGGAGGGCGACCCCGTCGAGGTTGATCAGTCGGCCCTGACCGGAGAGTCCTTGCCCGCCACGCGCAAGACTGGGGGAGCGCTCTTCTCCGCCTCGATCATCCGGCAGGGGGAGAGCGGCGCCCTCGTCTATGCCACGGGGGCGAACACCTACTTCGGCAAGACCGCGGAGCTGGTTCAGGACACCCAGACCATCAGCCACTTCCAGAAGGCGGTGCTCAAGATCGGCACCTTCCTGATCATCCTGGCGGCGGCCATGGTGGCGCTGATCATCATCGTCTCGCTCGTCCGCGGTAATGCCTTTCTGACCACCCTGCAGTTCGCCCTCGTGCTGACCGTGGCCGCGATCCCCGTGGCCATGCCGACGGTGCTGTCGGTGACGATGGCGGTGGGCGCACGTCTGCTCGCCAAGAGGAAGGCCATCGTCAGCCGGTTGGTGGCCATCGAGGAGCTGGCGGGCGTGGACATCCTGTGCTCGGACAAGACCGGAACCCTCACCCAGAACAAGCTGACCCTGGGGGATCCGTTCGGGGTGAACAATGTCCCTCCGGAGCAGGTGATCCTCGATGCCGCGCTGGCGTCACGCGCCGACAATGACGACACCATTGACCTGGCCGTGCTGGCGGGGGTCACGGACGCAAAGGCTCTGCGGGGATACCACGTCGTCCATTTCCAGCCCTTCGATCCCGTGCACAAGCGCACCGAGGCTACCGTCAAGGCCACCGGCGGCAAGACGTTCCGGGTTTCGAAGGGCGCGCCCCAGGTGATCCTCGAGCTGGCCGCCGCCAACTCCCGCCAGGTCAAGGCCGACGTCGACAAGGCGGTCAATGAGTTCGCGGCGCGCGGCTTTCGGTCCCTGGGCGTGGCCCGCGCCGAGGGGACGGGCCCGTGGCAGTTCGTCGGCGTGCTGCCCCTGTTCGACCCGCCGCGGCGAGATGCCAAGGCCACCATCGCCACCGCGCTGCAGATGGGGGTGAAGGTGAAGATGGTGACGGGCGATGCGCTGGCGATCGCCCAGGAGACCGCCAAGACGCTGGGGATGGGCACCGCCATCCTCGATGCCGCCGGCCTGGGCGACGTGAAGCGCAAGGAGACGGCGTCGGCGGCCGAGGCCATCGAGAACGCCGACGGTTTCGCCCAGGTGTTCCCCGAGCACAAGTTCCACATCGTGGACGTGCTGCAGAAGCGGGGCCACATCGTGGGCATGACCGGGGACGGAGTGAATGACGCCCCGGCGCTGAAGAAGGCGGACTGCGGCATCGCCGTGTCGAGCGCGACCGACGCGGCGCGGGCGGCGGCCTCCATCGTGCTGACGACCCCGGGCCTGTCAGTGATCATCGAGGCGATCAAGGAGAGCAGGCGGATCGTCCAGCGGATGAACAGCTATGCGATCTACCGCATCGCCGAGACGCTGCGCGTGCTCCTCTTCATCACCCTGGCCATCCTGATCTTCAACTTCTTCCCGGTGACGGCGGTGATGATCGTGATGCTGGCGGTGCTCAACGACGGAGCCATCCTGTCCATCGCCTATGACAACGTCCACTACAAGGATCAGCCCGAAGCGTGGAACATGCGCCTGGTGCTGGGGATGGCCTCGGTGCTCGGCGTCGTCGGCCCCGTGGCGGCGTTTGGCCTCTTCTACCTCGGCGATCGCGTATTTCACCTTGGCCATCCGCAACTCCAGACACTGATGTACCTGATGCTGTCCGTTGCCGGACATCTGACGATCTTTCTGGCCCGCACTCGGGGCCCGATCTGGTCAATACGCCCTGCTCGAATTCTCTGGATGGCCGTGCTTGGCACACAGATGCTGGCGACCCTCATCGCGGTGTACGGAGTCTTCATGACCCCGCTCGGGTGGGGTTGGGCAGCCCTCGTGTGGGGCTATGCGCTCGTCTGGTTCCTGGTGACCGACCGAGTGAAGTTGCTCGCCTATCGGATTCTCGATCCGGTGAAGCAGGTGGCCGTGAAGGGGAAGCCCGTGCTGGGCGCAGCGACGGCGGTGCCCAGCGGCGGTGCGGGCGCTGATCGGCCGGCGGCGGTCGCGACGAAGGCGAAGGTGGCCGCTTTCCATACCGACACGGATCCCGAGGACCCTGTGTATCACGACCGGAGCGACTGCCCCTATGGGCAGGAGATCAAGGGCAATGCCAACGACAAGCCGGGCAGGGCTGGCCGCCGCCGGTGTGATTGGTGCACCCATGCCTAAGCGAGGTTGGCTCTGGAGATCAGCGGTTCCGCCCGCTGCCGCCGGAGGGCAGACGGCCGTGAGTATCGGAGGCTCCCAGCGCCCTGCGCTGGTGGCCCGCAGCGCGGTGACGGGGCGAGACATCACCGCTCATGGGGCGGGTGAAAGATGAAGCTCAGCAAGTCCGTCATCGAGGAGCTGACGGTCACCCCGGGGGAGGCGGCCGGCCTCGAGCACCGGAGCACCGAGGCGACAGCGGCCGACTGGCTGGGGGCCGGCAAGAAGAAGCGCAAGGAGGTGGCCAAGGAGGACCTCCAGTCCTTCGTCGATGAGTTGACGGCGTCCCAGGAGCTCCTGTGGGCGAGCGACAGCCACGCCCTGCTGGTGGTCCTTCAGGCCATGGACGCCGCCGGCAAGGACGGGACCATCAAGCACGTCATGTCGGGGGTGAACCCGCAGGGTTGCAATGTGGAGGCGTTCAAGCAGCCCTCCGCCGAGGAGCTCGAACACGACTTCCTGTGGCGCTACAGCAAGGCGCTCCCCGAGCGCGGGCGGATCGGGATCTTCAACCGCTCGTACTACGAGGAGGTCCTCGTGGTCCGGGTACACCCCGAGCTCCTGAACAGCCGGCTTGACGCCTCGGGCGACGGACCCACGGAGGCCATGTGGCAGCACCGCTACGAGGACATCAACGCCTTCGAGCGCCACCTCTCCCGCACCGGCACGCGGATCGTGAAGATCTTCCTGCACCTCTCCCGCGAGGAGCAGAAGAAGCGATTCCTCGAGCGCCTGGACGACCCCGCCAAGTACTGGAAGTTCTCGGCTGGCGATCTGGCCGAGCGCGGGTACTGGGACGAGTACCGGGCCGCCTACGAGGAGGCGATCAGCGCCACCTCCACCCCGTGGGCGCCGTGGTATGTGGTCCCGGCGGACCATAAGTACGCGCTCCGACCGCTGGTGGGCGGCCTTCTGGTCCACACCATCGACGAGATCGACCTTCGGCTCCCGGAGGTCACCCCGGATGAGCTGAAGTCCCTGGTCCGGGCCAGGGACGAGCTGCGGGCCGAGTGACGGCTCACGAACGCCGAGGATCGCATGCTGGTTCACCTCAGGTGAGCATCACCCCGAGCCTGGGCCTGCCCCCAAGGGTGCGAGCGTGCCTGTTCGACCTCGACGGTGTCCTCACCGAGACCGCCCGGGTCCACTCCGCGGCGTGGAAGGAGATGTTCGACGCCTACCTGAAGGCCCGGGCCGAGAGGAATGGTGAGCCCTTCGTCGCCTTCGATAAGGAGGCCGATTACGACACCTACGTCGACGGCAAGAGCAGAGACGACGGGACGCGCTCGTTTCTTGAGTCACGGCACATTTCACTGGCCGAGGGTGATCCCGGCGATGAGGCCGGGGTGGAGACCGTCAACGGGCTGGGCAACGCCAAGAATGAGATCGTCCTGCGAAGGATCCACGAAGACGGCGTCGAGGCCTTTGCGGGGTCGGTTCGCTACGTCAAGGCCGCGTGCGCTGCTGGCCTGCGCCGGGCGGTGGTGTCATCGAGCGCCAACTGCGCCGCTGTGCTCGCGGCCGCCGGCATCGCCGAGCTGTTCGAGGTCCGCGTCGACGGCGTGACCATCGATGCCGACCATCTGGCTGGGAAACCAGCTCCCGACGCCTACCTCGCCGCGGCCCGGGCTCTGGGTGTGGACCCTGACCAGGCCGCGGTGTTCGAGGATGCGCTGGCCGGGGTGGAGGCCGCTCGGGCGGGAGGCTTCGGCTTCGTGGTCGGCGTCGACCGGGTGGGCCAGGCGGAGGCCCTGCGCGCCCAGGGCGCCGACATCGTCGTGACCGACCTGGCCGAGCTGCTGGACCGGCAATGATCCTGCACCCGGCCTACCCGGTCGAGCCCTGGTGCCTGAGAGAGACCGAGCTCCACCTCGATGTCCTGGCCCACGTTGGCTGGAGTTTCACTCACGTGGCCACCTCCCCCGCCGGTGCGGCATCCAGGATGGGGTTGTGCCAGCCACCGCTGGCTGCGACGAGCTCGTCCGCCTCCTTCGGGCCCCAGCTACCCGGCTTGTAGGGGACGGCACGACGATGGTGTTTCACGACAGGATCGACCACGGCCCAAGCCGCCTCGACAGCGTCCTCGCGGGCGAAGAGCGAGTTGTCGCCCGCCATGGCGTCACCCAGCAACCGGTCGTACGGTGCGTCCTCGGCCAGTTGCCCCTCCATCAGGCAGAACTCTTGCTGGTCTCCGACGAACTCCTCCCCCGCCCGCTTGACGCGCACTGCGAGCGCGATGGCCGGGCCAGGCGCCACGCGGAAGCGCAAGTAGTTCGCCTGCCCGGGCGACCGGGACGAGTCGCTGAACAGCGTCTGCGGCGGTGGCTTCATCTCAACAAGGACCTCGGTGGCGGTTCCACCAAGGCGCTTGCCTGCGCGGATGTACCACGGGACACCCTCCCACCGCCAGGAGTCGATGAACAGACGCAGAGCGCAAAACGTCTCGACATCCGATGCGGTGTCCACCCCCGGCTCCCTCCGGTATTCGCTGTACTGACCGCGCACCAGGTCACGAGCCGTGAGGGGTCGCATCGACCGGAAAACCTTCACCTTCTCGTTGCGGAGTGAGCCCGCGCCCATGCTCGCCGGCGGCTCCATCGCCAGCAACGCCACCATCTGGAAGAGATGGTTCTCGACCACATCGCGCAGACAACCGGTGGTTTCATAGAACGCGCCGCGTCCCTCCACACCGAATTCCTCGGCCATGGTGATCTGCACGCTGGCCACGTGGTCGCGATTCCAGATCGGCTCCAGCAAGGAGTTGGCGAAACGGAAATAGAGCAGGTTCTCGACCGCGTCCTTGCCGAGGAAGTGGTCGATGCGGAAGATCGACGTCTCAGGAAAGACGGCCTCGGCGACGCGGTTGAGCTTCCGGGCCGACGCGAGGTCGCGCCCGAATGGCTTCTCGATGATGACCCGCGCCTTGTCAGCCAGGCCCGCAGTGCCGAGCTCCTTGATCACCGTGGCGAAGAGAAGCGGCGGGACGGCCAGGTAGTGCGCGGGACGGGAGGCTTCACCCAGAGCTTGCTTCAGCGCTGCGAACGTGTGCGAATCCTTGTAGTCACTGTCCACGTACCGGAGCCTGGACAGCAGGGCCTTGAGCACGCGCCGATCGTCGATGCCACCGTCGCTGTGCGCGATGCTCTCCGTGGCGCGATCACGCAGGTCGTCGACGGTCCAGCCCGAATGGGCCACGCCAACCACGGGGACGTTCAGCGCGCCCCGCTTGCTCATCGCATATAGGGCCGGAAAGATCTGCTTGCGCGCCAAGTCCCCGGTTGCCCCGAAGAAGACCAGCGCGTCGCAGGCACCCTTCGCCGGCGCGGCAGCTCCCATCTCAGCTGCTCTTCTCGTCGTGACCGCCGAACTGCTTGCGCATCGCGGACAGCAGGCGATCGGAGTAGTCGGCATCGCCGCGGGACTCGAACCGCGCGAAGAGCGCCGCACTGATCACGGGCGCGGGGACGCCCTCATCAACTGCCGCCAACGCCGTCCAGCGACCCTCGCCCGAGTCCGACACGCGCCCGCTGAACTCCGTCAGCGCCGAGTCGTCAACCAATGCCGCGGCTGTGAGGTCGAGCAGCCAGGACGCGATGACGCTGCCCCGCCGCCACACCTCGGCGATTTGACCGATGTCGAGCTGGTACTGGTAGGCAGCCGGCTCGCGCAGCGGCGTCGTCTCCGCATCCGCCTCCTGCTGGCGCAGCCCGACATCGGCGTTCTTGAGGATGTTGAGGCCCTCCGCGTAGGCCGCCATCAACCCGTATTCGATGCCGTTGTGGACCATCTTCACGAAGTGGCCGGCGCCGTTGGGCCCGCAGTGCAGGTAGCCTTGCTCGGCGCGGCTAGCGCGTCCCTTCCGTCCCGGCGTGCGCAATGCCGCGCCCACTCCGGGCGCGATGCTGGCGAAGATTGGGTCGAGGTGTCGGACCACGCTCTCCTCGCCCCCGATCATCAAGCAGTAGCCCCGCTCCAGCCCGAAGACGCCGCCGCTGGTGCCGCAGTCGACGTAGTGGATGTCCCGCTCCTTGAGCGCCGCGGCCCGCTGGATGTCGTCCCGGTAATAGCTGTTGCCGCCATCGATGATGATGTCGCCGGCCTCCATGTGTGAGGCCAGCTCTGAGACGGTCTCGCCGGCCACGGCGGCAGGCACCATCACCCACGCGGCTCGGGGCTTGCTCAGCTTGGCGACGAAGTCGTCGATCGACGTCGCCGCCTGAGCATGCTTGGCTGCCACCTTCTTGACTGCGGCGGCGTTGACGTCGAAGACGACGCACTCGTGGCCGTCCTTGGTCAGACGCTCAACCAGGTTGGCCCCCATGCGTCCCAGACCGATCATTCCGAGTTGCATCAGTCCTGCTCCTCTCCGCGGCCGCGTCCAAGCGCCATCTCGAGCCTCGGCGTTTCAGGCAGTGTGGCAGCGGGTGTGACGAGGGCGCGTGCGTTCAGAACCGGGGCGGCTCGCTCCGCCGAACGGCGAGCGCCACCCCCAAGACCACGCCGAGGAGCGAGGCGGCCAGCAGTGCAGGCCAGAGTGGCGCGTTCACCTGGGGGATGAGAAGCCGTATGGTTGTACTGCCTCGATTCTCGAGAATGAAAATTACGGCGAGGATCACCAGCAGTAGCGCGATGACATCCCTCCGGGTCACCAGCCGAAGGTTCGGACCCTTCACCGGCGCATTGTAACGCGATGACAGCGACGATACCTTCGGCTCAGAAGACGGTTGGGGCGTGCCCGTGACCCAGGGAACCGTACACCGCTCTGCGCACGGCTATCTGCCCATCAGCAGCTACGGCCTGATCGGCGACTGTCGCAGCGCAGCCCTCGTTGGCGCGGACGGGAGTATCGACTGGCTGTGCCTCCCGCGCTTTGACGACGCATCACTCTTCGGCCGGATCCTCGATGCCCGCCGTGGTGGCTACTGGCAAATCCGACCCGAAGGGAGGCACGTTGCCAAGCAGCAATACCGGGATCGTTCCAATTTGCTCCGGACGGTCTACTCGATGTCGAGCGGGGTGGTCACGGTTCTGGACTTCATGCCGGTCACCGCGCCCGAGGTTGAGGGGAAGGCTCGCGCACGGAGCGAGCCTCGATTAGTGCGCCTGATCGAATGCCTGAGCGGGCAGGTGGGTCTGGAATCCATCATCGATCCAGCTCCCGACTATGGTCGCGCTCCAAACAGATTTGCCTGCAGCGCCGGACACTTTCACGGCGACATCGGATCCCATCACTTCTGTATTCAGTCCTCGATCCCCCTCGTGGGAGCACACCAGCGCTTCACCATCACGGCGGGTGAGACGATTGCCTTCAGCCTGCGTGTCAGCCGCGCTGGGCACTGCAGTCAGCGGCAGTGGAGCGCGGCTCACGCGCAGCGGTTGGCTCGCGATACCCAGGAATACTGGTGGCGCTGGATTGGTGGTTGCACCTACGACGGCCCGTTTCAGGAGCATGTCTGGCGGTCGGCTCTGGCACTTAAACTGCTGACCTACGCTCCGACCGGCGCCATCATCGCGGCGCCAACGACGTCGCTGCCAGAGCGCATCGGCAGCCACCACAACTACGACTATCGATTCACGTGGCTGCGCGATGCGGCGTTTACCCTCTACGCCTTCTTCCAACTCGGGTTGATCCATGAGGCTGACGCGTTCTTCAAGTGGTTACGCTTGATCGGGCTCGACCATCCCAAGCACGATATTCCCAACCTCTACACCCTAGACGGCCGGGCAACCGCGCCTGAGTCCACTCTCGACAACCTGTCCGGGTATCGCGGCTCACGCCCGGTTCGGATTGGCAATGCCGCGGCCAACCAACTACAGCTGGACATCTATGGCGAGTTGCTCGACTCAGCGTACTTGTACGCGCGCTTCGGCGGCGAGATCACCGCCGCGATGTGGGATGAACTCCGACCGGTGGTGGAGTTGGCGATCGAGCGATGGGCGGAACCCGATCGGTCGATCTGGGAACCGCGCGGCGGTGATCAGCACTACACGTACAGCAAGCTGATGTGCTGGGTCGCCGTGGATCGTGGATTGCGAATTGCTCGTCATTTCAAGCTGCCACATCGCGAGCGCCTGTGGGTGAAGACACGCCGCGAGATCCACAGCACCATACAAAAGCGCGGCTGGAATACCCATCTTGGAGCCTTCACGCAGACGCTCGACGGCGACACCCTCGACGCAGCCGTGCTCCGCATGAGCCAGACGCGATTCTTACCCGATCACGACGTTCGCATGAAGAAGACGGTCGCCGCAGTCGGCGCGCAGCTGAGTGACGGCGGCGTGCTGGTCCGCCGGTATCTCCGTAGTCCGAACGACCAGGGCAGGGCGAGCGCCGAAGGATCCTTTCTGATGTGCTCGTTCTGGCTCGCCGACGCGATGGCCCACATCGGCGAATTGGATCGGGCGCAGTCACTGTTCGAACGTCTGCTGGCGCTCGGGTCACCGCTCGGGTTGTTTGCCGAGGAGGCCGACTCGGTCACTGGCGACCTGCTCGGTAACTATCCGCAGGCGTTCACGCATCTCGCGCTGGTAGGCGCGGCCGTCAACATAGAGCGGGCTCGCAATCACACGCTCGGTGAGAGAGGACTGCCCGCGCGCAAGGTGGCTGCGAGGGCACGGCCCAGTCACGGGCGGCTCATTCAGCCGGTGTCCAAACACCTCGCACCGAGCCGGAAACCGCGAAACTCCTAGCCGGGTGACGCTCCGCGCCACCCCGGGCTCACGTACGGGTGTTGCTGCGATTGTTTCGGCGTGTGATCAAGGCTCACTCTGTCAGTCAGGGTCCAGTCGCATCAATCATGCCCCCCGAGTCGGCGACACGGGCTGGAGACGTAACCATGAACGTCGTTCTCATCGCGTGATCGCGGCGGTCGGAGTCGTCCTCCTGCCTGCTCCTCGCGGTTCGCCTCCAAGAACGATATGTCTCACAACAGACCGACCAGTCAGTCGCTCGACAACGGACGGCGTCCCCGACCGCCTTCACCGGATCAACCGGGTGGCAGCGTCGACCGTCGCCCAGGTGTGACGTGATGGGTGCGCTTTCGCGGACCGCGCGCATCCCGCCCAGGAGGCCGGTAGACCGATGCCAGCCCTCGGCGACGGTCACGCCCGGCGCCGAACCGGCTTCGCCCGAGACTAGT
>PLWW01000121.1 GCA_003153125.1 Candidatus Dormiibacterota bacterium
TGAGGTGCCCGTTGTTCCGACCGGGGTGATCCTTGACAAGGCCTTCACCGAGCGGTACGGCGTGGCCGCGTTCAACGTCGTCAACGACCTGACGCTCGAGGCGGTCCTCTCCGCCGCCGAGGAGCTGCGGGCGCCGGTGATCGTGCAGAGCTCCGTGAAGACTGTGGAGCAGGTCGGCATCGATGTCTTCTACGCGATGTGGCTGGCGATGACCAGCGGCGTCAGCGTGCCCGTGGCCCTCCACCTCGACCACTGCCCCGACCGCGCCCTGATCAGCGCATGCCTCGCCAAGGGCTGGAACTCGGTCCTCTTCGACGCCTCCAAGCTCAGCGTGGAGGAGAACAAGCGTCAGTGCATCGAGGTGGTCGCCGAGGCCAGGCGGTACGGCGCGCTGGTGGAGGGAGAGATCGAGGGGTTCAAGCGGGTCGAGGACGTGGCGGACGATGAGAAGGTGGAGGAGCAGACACTCGAGGTGGCGGTGGATTTCATCACCGCGACCGGCGTCGAGATCTTCGCCCCTGCCATCGGCAACGCTCACGGGATGTACCGCGGCACCCCCACGCTGGACACCCAACGGGTCACCGACATCGTCGCCGCCACGGGCATTCCGGTCGCCCTCCACGGGGGAACGGGCATGACCGCAGAGCAGTTCACCGACCTGATCGGCCGGGGATGCCCCAAGGTCAACATTTCCACCGCCCTGAAGATCAGCTTCATGCAGGCGGGCTACGACCACATGACCCAGAACCCGGGGAAGTACGATCCGCCCTCACTTTTCCAGGCTCAGCGCCGCGCGGTGCAGGACATGGCCACGAGCCACATGCGGATGTTCGGAAGCGCGGGGAAGGCCGCGTGACCACACTGGTGTTCGACTGCGACGGGGTCCTTGCCGACACCGAGCGGTTCGGACATCTCCCCGCCTTCAATCAGACCTTTGAGGAATTCGGCCTGCCGGTGCGGTGGTCCGAGCAGGAATACGGGGAGCGACTTCTGATCGGCGGCGGCAAGGAGCGCATGGCAAGCCTGCTCACGGCGGATTTTGTGCGCAGCGCCGGGCTCCCCGAGGGACGCGAGGCGCAGTTGCAACACGTGGCCCGATGGCACCAGCGCAAGACCGCCATCTACACCGAGATGGTGGAGCAGGGCAAGCTCCCGCCCCGGCCAGGGATCGCGAGGATCATCGGGCAGGCCCAGGACGCCGGCTGGACGCTCGCGGTTGCCTCAACGTCTGCCGAGGCCTCGGTGCACGCCATCCTCACGTACGCCGTCGGCCCGACGCGCGCGGCGCTGTTCGACCTGGTGCTCGCCGGCGACTGCGTTGCCCACAAGAAGCCGGCCCCCGACATCTACCTGCTGGCCCTGGAACGGCTCCAGGTCGCGTCGGCGGACGTGCTCGTCATCGAGGACTCTCGGAACGGGCTCCTGGCCGCCGATGGGGCTGGACTTCGTTGCCTGGTCACGGTCAACGGGTACACGGACCAACAGGACTTCACCGAGGCGACGCTGGTGGTGTCGTCACTCGGCGAGCCTGGTGGAGGGAGGGCCCGCGTGATCGCCAATCGAGGTCAGGCGCACCCTGGTGAGTACATCACCCTGGCCGATCTGGAGGCCTGCCTGAGTGGTGATCGGCGCCGGGCCCCGATCGCGCTGCCGGAGGGGAGCCGAGCATGACGGCGACATCACTCGACCGTCTCGATCTTGTGCTGCGGACGATGGCCGAGACCATCGTCGAGAACACCGTGTACTTCGCCGAGCTCGACGCCGTCGTCGGCGACGGTGACTTCGGGTACTCGTTGCGGAGTGGCTTCGAAGTGGTGGTCAGCGACTACGACACCTTCGACAGAACGAGCGCCGGTGCGGTGCTCAAGAAGATCGGCTTCGTGCTCTCCAGCAAGGTGGGCGGTTCCAGTGGTCCGATCTGGGGCACCGCATTCCTGCGAAGCGCGGTTGCGGCCGGGGACAAGACCGAGTTGAATCGCGAAGACGTGATCGAGATCCTGCGCGCGTCGGTCGCCGGGATCATCCATCGCGGAGGCGCCGCCCTCGGCGAGAAGACGCTCCTCGACTCGCTGGTCCCGGCGATCGACGCACTGGAGGCTGGGCTGGCTCGACAGGACGCGGGCCCACAGCGAGATGCCGAGGCACTCCAGCACGCGGCAGACACGGCCACCAAGGCCGCCGAGGACACCAAGCCGATGCTGGCGCTGCGCGGCCGCGCGGCCTACACCGGGGAGCGCAGCATCGGGTCGGTCGATGCCGGGGCCACCGCGGTCGGCGTCATTCTGCAGAGCATCAGCGCCGTTTGGCGTGAACAATACGGTTGAGAGAGGCAGGCAAGATGAAGAAATTCGTCAACGACCCACGGCAATTCGTCCCCGAGATGCTCGAGGGCATCCACCTGGCGAGCGACGGGCGACTGAAATATGAGCCCAAGTACAACCTGATCTATCGCGCCGACATGCCCCGGGCGGACAAGGTCTCGATCATCCAGGGCTCGGGTTCCGGTCACGAGCCGGCCCACACCATGATGGTCGGCAAGGGCATGCTCGACGCTGCCTGTCCCGGCGACGTTTTCGCGGGCCCACCGGTCGATTTCGTGTACGAGACCTCCAAGCTGCTCAACTCCCCGAAGGGTGTCCTGCACATCGTCAACAACTACACCGGCGATCGGCTCGCGTTCGAGCAGGGACGCGAGATGGCCGAGATGGACGGCGTGCGCATCGAGACCCTCCTCGTCAACGACGACGTGGCGGTGAAGGACTCCACCTGGACGGTTGGACGGCGCGGTGTCGCCGGCAACTTCTTCGTGATCAAGGCGGTGGGCGCTGCATCAGAGAACGGCGCAGACCTCGACGAGCTGGTCCGGATCGGCAACAAGGTCATCGCCGGCGTCAGGAGCCTGGGCATCGCGCTCAGCTCCTGCACACCGCCGGTCAAGGGTAGCCCGCTGTTCGAGATCGCCGACGACGAGATGGAGATCGGCATCGGCATCCATGGTGAGCCGGGCAGGCAGCGCACCAAGATGGTCTCGGCCAACGAGATCGTGGACCTGATGCTCGACGCGGTGGTGCCTGACCTGCCGTTCGAGAGCGGCGACGAGGTCGCCGTCATGATCAACGGGCTGGGTGGGACCACCATCGGCGAGCTCTACCTGCTCTACGGGATCGCCCACAAGAAGCTCGAGGCCAAGGGGATCAAGGTGTTCCGCAGCTATGTCAATGAGTACTGCACCTCACTGGAAATGGCTGGTGCATCGCTCACCCTTCTCAAGGTGGACGACGAGCTGAAGCACCTGCTCAACGAGCCCGCTGAGGTCTCCATCCGGGTCTTCTGACAGCGGCGATGCGATGTCCGGGGTAGCGGCGTTCACCGCTGCCACCCCGGACAGAACTCCCGAGCCGGTGCACATGTCAGGGTCACGGACCGCGCGCCTGCCTTCTGGCGTGGATCGCGACATGCGTGCCCCGGGTAGACTTCGGGTGATGCTCCTCACCGCAGCTCCAAGCCTCACCTACGTGATCGGCCTCCCGGCCGGTCTGCTCTTGGCGGTCGTCGCCGTCGGCGTCGGCGCGTGGGCGCTGATCGGCCGCATCAGTCGCGGCTGACGCTCCCGTCCGGGATCGGCCGCTAGGTCGGCGACGGTCCGCCGATGGAGAGCAGTTCGACGTCGAAGACAAGCGTCGAGCCGCCTGGGATCGGACCCTGTCCGGTGGCTCCGTAGCCGAGCAGCGGCGGGATGACGAGGCGGCGCCTGCCGCCGACGCGCATGGTCAGCAGGCCCTCTTCCCAGCCCGGAATGACGTTGGGTGGGGTCGCCCCGATGACGAAGCTGAAGGGTGCCCCTCCGGCCTGGCGAGAGGTGGCGAACTGGCAGCCGGTGCTGAGCCAACCCGTGTACTGGACAGTGATGTTCTGGCCCTTCTGTGGCATGGCGCCCGTGCCTGCGGTGATGTCCCCGTAGCGCAGCCCGTCGGCGGTCGTCGTCAACGGCACCGTCTGCGCGAAGCTGTCGGACGATGCCGCGGCGGCTGCGCAGGACGACGGCTGTGCGGCGGCAGTCGGCGAGTTCGCGGCGGGCAGGGCGTCGGAGCCACAAGCGGCGAGCACGAGCAGCGAGGCCGCGAGCGCGCCACCGAGGAAGGTGGGGCGGGTGGTGATCACTCCGGGATGCTATCCGGTCGGCGGTACACTGGGACCTGAGAACTTCACCACGTTCGTTCGCGGAGCCCAGCCATGGCCAACACGATCAAGGAGTCCAAGGGAGTCACCTCCCAGAAGGACATCCTCACCTCGCAGCGCTGCCCGATCTGCCACAACCTGATGCGTCAAAACGAGATCAGCGTCGAGATCGCCTTCCGCCACCAGCGCAAGCCGGGTGAGCCCAAGCGCGAGCGGATCCTGAAGCACACCAAGAACTGCAAGGCGGCGTAGCCCCCGGGCCCGCTGACGGGCCGAGGAGGATGGCGGCGGTACACTCGGCGACGTGGCTGTTCGCCTGCCCCTGTTCCCGCTCAACATCGTGCTCTTCCCGCACATGCCCGCGGGCCTGCACGTCTTCGAGGATCGCTATCGCGAGATGATCCGCGACTGCCGCGAGCAGGGAACCAGCTTCGGCGTCGTGGGCATCCGCGAGGGCATCGAGGTTGGCGCAGGAGCGCTCACCTTCGGGGTCGGGACACTGGCCCAGATCCGCGAGCTCGAGGCACTCGATGACGGGGGCTTCAACCTCATCGTCGCCGGGGCGTCGCGGTTCCGTGTCGAGAGCCTCTCGGTGCACCGCACCTACCTGGTCGGGCGCATCCATTACCTCGAGGACACGCGCGGCGACGAGGCCGCCATCCCCGAGCTGGCCCGCCGCGCCGTGCGCGCGTTCGAGGCGTACAGGGCGGGGTTGCGCAACCTCGCCGACGAGCCGGGCGACGACAGTGTGGACGCCGAACTCGCCGACGACCCGGAGCTGCTCTCCTACCAGATCGCGGCGTCGCTCAACGTCGAGCTGAACCGCCGCCAGGAACTGCTCGAAGAGGACTCCGTGTCGGGACGCCTGCGCACATGCCTCCAGGTGCTCCGACGCGAGGCCGTCTTCCTCGACCAGATGCTGGCCCGTCGCGACAACCACGTCGTGCCCGTCTCGCTCAATTGATGGAGGACGGCCTCCAGCGTTTTTCGCTCTCCGGACGGTGCGCGCTGATCACCGGTGGGAGCAGGGGCATCGGTCGCGCTGTCGCGCTCGCCATGGCGGCCGCCGGAGCGAAGGTGGCCGTGTGCGCGCGCCACCTCGACGCGTGCGAGGCCGTGGCTGCGGAGATCACCGCTCGAGGCGGCCAGGCGATTGCGATCGCCGGCAACGTCGGCCGTGCGGAGGACGCCGTGGCCATCATCGACGGAGCTGTCGACGGCCTCGGAGCTCTGGACATTCTTGTCAACAATGCCGCGACCAATCCACACTTCGGTCCGCTCGTCGATGCCGAGGATGCGGCGGTCGACCGCATCTTCCAGGTCAACGTGCAGGGACCGCTGCGTCTCGTCGGCGCCGCGGTGCGCGCCTGGATGGGCGAGCACGGGGGCAGCATCATCAACATGGCCTCGGTGGGAGGGATCAGCCCAGAACCGATGATCGGCGCCTACAACGCCAGCAAGGCCGCGCTCATCAACCTCACGCGAACACTGGCGCACGAGCTCGGCGCGTCGGGCATCCGTGTCAACGCCATCGCTCCCGGCCTCGTGGAAACCGACTTCGCGCGCGTGCTCATCGAGACGCCGGCGATCCACGACCAGATCGTCGGCCAGACCGCCCTGCATCGCCACGGCCAGCCCGACGAGGTCGCCGGCGCCGCCGTGTTCCTGGCTTGCGACGCGGCCTCCTACATCACCGGCAGCGTGCTCGTCGTCGACGGCGGATGGACGGCGTGAGCCGTCCGTGTCAGTGCAGGTCGAGCACGAAGCGTGTCGGCGACGCCAGGTAGAAGCCGACGGTGCTGACCGCGCGGGTCAGCTGGAACCGGTACACCGTCTTCTGGTTGGCACTGCTCAAAAGGGTCACCGATGAGATGACCTTGCCCGGCGGCGGGACCCCGGTCGAGCCCGCGGGGAGAGCGCCCGTGAACGTGACGAGCATCGTCTGCGGACCGGTGAAGGACACCACCACCTTGGGCGAGCCGGCGGCCGCGACGCCCGCCGAGCCGAGGTCGAACACCACCCGCAGGTAGGCGGCCTGGACGCCGTAGCGCATGCGCAGCACCTGGAACCCGGTGGCGCCGCTTCCGAACGTCTGGACGTTGGTGGCGGCAGGCGGAGCGCTCTGCGCCACTGCTCCGCTCGACGGTCCCGCCGCCGGGTGATGGGGCTGCGTGACCGCGTCTGTCGGTGCGGGGCGCAGCGCCGTCGCCGCCGGCGTGTGCGGAGAGGATCGGGCAAACAGCAGCGCCGCGACGAAGACCAGGCCGATGCCCGCGACAACGGCGTAAAGGCGGCTGTTGGGGCCTGCGCTCGAAACCCCGGCGATGCCCCGCCGGACGGTGGCGGTAGCCGCGGCGCCCTGCGTTCGCACTGCGGATGCCATCCTCGCGAGCATGCGGCTGACCTGGGTCGTGAAGGGCACGTTCTGCCGGGAGACAGCGCGGCTGTGACGTCCCAGCGGCTTGGCGGGCACCTCCCGGGTGCGCTCGACCGCGGCCTGGTCGAGCGGAAATGAGGAGGCGGCGAAGGCATTCCACTCGGACTCGTCGTCGGCTGACGGGGGGTCACTGCGGGCCCGACGGACCCAGCGGTGCGACGGGGCGTCGACGGCGCTGTCGGCTCCCCTCCGCGAGACGGCCGTGGCTGCGTCGACAGGGCGCGATGGTCGCTGGACGGTGCCCGGCAGCTCGACGTCCTCGGCCGCCCGAGCGGGCGCGGTGGCAACACGCGCCGGCGGGGGCGCGGAGGCAGCCTCGGAGGGGGGAGCGATGGGTGCCGCGGTCAGCGTGGCACCGCGGCTGCCGGGACCTCCGCTGATGATCTGAACCCCATCCTCGGCCGCGTCAACGCCCCGCGAGAGTGCCAGCCGCACTCCCACGGCGTCGCGGACGCGGGTCCACAGCGCGGCGGGGCCCGAGGCGGACGCCAGCCTCGTGGGCGGCTGCGGGCGCAACGGTGACTGCGGCGGCGGCGGCGGCGGCGGGGCGGGAGGTGACGCCGCCGGAACCGCGACGGGGAGCTGGGGAGTGGCCCAGGTGTCGTCGCCGTGGCTGACCGAGTCCAGCGGTGGGGGCAGGGCGACCTCCCACGACGTCTTGGGCGGCGGCAGCGGAGCCGGCCATTCGTCGGTTGCCGGCGCCCATCGAGCCGCCGATGTCGCGGCGGGCAGAGGCGTCGCTGCTGCGCCGGGGGCACCGCGCTCGTCGCCGACCGGCGGCGGCGTGGACGCCCTGTTCCACGAGGCGGGCACCGAACGGACGCCGTCGAGTGGAAGGTCTGGCTGGGCATCGGGGGAGACGGCGGGCACAGTCACCTCCTGGTTCGCGGTTGGGCTGTCGTCAGCCTGCATCGGCGTCCACGGCAGAGATGCGCCGCCCCGGCCGCCCTCCGAGCGCAGGTCGTCGACATGCGGCGGCGGTGATGGCACATGGGTCTGGGACGGCGGCGCGACCGGCTCGACCGCGATGCCGATCTGCTCCAGCAGCGATTGCGCCGACACCGCATCGACGCTCAGACGCGCCAGGTGGGAGACGCGATCCTTCTCCTCACGAAGCGTCGCCTCGCCGGCGCTGCAGCGCGGACAGCCGACGAGGTGCGCGTCAACCTCGGAATGCCGCTCCGCAGGGAGTTCGTCGTCGACGAACGTGCTCAGCGTCAGCAGGCTGCACTTCACAGAGCGATCTCGCTGTAGGTGGTGCCGAAATCGCGTCGCGCCGCGGCGAGCAGGCGGCCCGCTGCCTCGGGCGAACACTCGAGCGCGCGCGACATCTCGCGATAGTCGAGACGAGCCAGGTCGTGCAGGAGCAGGGCGGCGCGACGGTCGAACGGCAGCGTCATCAACGCGCGCTTGACGGTGTTCATGCGCATCGCGGCATCACCCTCGAGGCGGGCCTGGACTGCTGCTCGCGGCCGCCGCAGGAAACGCGACGGGCCATGTCCGCGCGGCGGGAACCTGTGACCCTGGCGGCACGCCCGGGTGGCGGCGCGGTAGAGGGCGGCGCGCCCATCGACGCGCAGGCGGGCGGGCGGGTATTTGGCGGCGTGCGCGAGGCCGCCGGCGACGAAATCGACCGCGTCGTCCGCGTTGCCGCTCAGGTGGGCGACGTACGTGACGAGATCGTCGAGCTGCTCGCTGGCCAGGCCAGCGAGGTCACTCGCATCGGGTGCGGTGTGTTCTGCGACGTTGATCATGACGTTGTCGTGCGAGTGAGCACGCCTGCGCGCAAGCATACAGGCGACTCGAAATTCTGAGGGGTGTTTCCGACCAGTTCGGAGGCAGCCTGACCGCGGCCCGGCTCCTGCGCCGTGGTCAGACCCGGGGCTGGTCCCAGAGCTTGATGCCGCCGANNGGTCGAAGAAGAGGAGCGCGTCGAGCGTGGCCACGGCCAGTTTCACGCGGGCATTCCATCTCTTCGATGACAGTCGTTTGCGGGCGGCATCCCCGAGTTGCTCGTTGTACGTCTGGCCCTTGCGAAACGGGTGGTGAGCGATCTCCAGGTGAGGGGCGAGGCGGCCATCCTCGTACAGGCCGGTGCCCACCCCAGTCCCGAGCGTGATGACCAGCTCGAGCCCCTTGCCCTTGACGACGGCCGCGCCCTGCAAGTCCGCGTCATTGGCCACGCGCGTGGGCCTGCCCAGGGCCCGGGCCGCCTCGGTGGCGAGGTCGTAGCCCGCCCACGCCTCGACCAGCCGCGGGTCAGGGGGACTGCCGAGTCCGGCCGCGCCGGTGAACTCGGGCGCGGACAGCACCCGGCCGCCCCGGACCACGCCGGGGAACCCGATGGACACCCTGTCGAAGGCGGGGAGCTGCGTGTCGAGTTTGGCCAGCGTGGCGAGCAGGATGTCCGGAGGGCATGGATAGGGCGTAGGCACGCGCACGCGCTCCGCCATCATCGCTCCTGAGGCGTTGAGTACCGACGCCTTGAGGCCGGTTCCCCCGACGTCGATGGCCAGCGTCCGCGGTGCGCCGGAGGCCGGCTTCGCCACGGGCCGGCGCGGGCGATTCGTGGTTGTCACGCGGCGGAGCATGGCACCTCCGCACCGTCACCGCCGCAGCGTCACCAAGCGGCCCCCGCGGAGGGATGTCGGCGCGGCCAGGCCGCACCGCTGCCAGGCGAGGTGCGGCATGCCGATGTCTGCGACCACGATCTCGCCGCAACTCTCGCGGGCGGCGTCGTTCCACATGCCCCGCTTCATCCCAGCCAGCGTGCAGGTGGTGCGCGCGTGAACGACCACGCCCGGGGCCTCTCCGGTGGCGGCGTCGAGGCCGCTGGGCACGTCGATGCTGAGGATCGTCCCGCGCACTCCGGCGATCACCTCCGCGTGGACTGGTCGCGGCGCCCGGCGCAGGCCTGTGCCCAGAAGTGCGTCGACAACGAGGGCCGCGTCATCGAGACGGCCCAGCACGTCAGAAGGTCGCTGACACAGACGCAGCCCAACCCCGGCGCCCGTGGCGGCCTGGACCTGCTGGGCAAGCAGGGCATCGACCCGGTCCGGGTCGACGAGAACCCCCGCGCTCACCTCACATCCCCATGCAGCGAGGTGGCGCGCGGCCACCAGGCCGTCTCCTCCGTTGTGGCCCGACCCGGCAACGACATGGACGCGTGCGGCTCGGCGTCCGAGCATCCGCCAGGCACATCGTGCCACCTGGAAGCCGGCGACCTCCATGAGCTGGATGAGGCCCACGCCCATGTCCAGGGCAGTGGCGTCGAGCCGTGACGCCTGCTCGGGGGTGAGTGAGCCGAACCGGCGCTGCAGCGATGAGCTCATGGGCATTACCGTACTGCCGAAGATGGCAACCCCACCGGTGGCCCCGGAGCGGCCGACACGCCGCCTCTCGAGGAAGGGATTGAGCCTCTTCATCGTCGCCGTCGTCGCCGTGGTCATCGCGACCGTGGTCGGCGTGCGCGGCCTGCTGGCCTCGCCGGTGGTGTCCGTGGGTGGCGACGGGGTGGCGACGCTGCAGGGCACATGGGAGCCCTACAGCTGCGACGCCCACCTCTGCCAGGGCTACCTGCAGGCGGGCAGCCGCAGCGTGTTCGTGGTTTTCCCGGCAGGGTGTCCGCAGCCGCAGCGCGCCGCCGACCTCACCGTCACCGCCCGCCCCGACCCAGGTCTCGGAGTGGGCAGCTACACCGTCATCGGCTGCGCTCGCTAGGACGCCGTTTGGCGCCGAGGCCGCCACCGCAACCGCGGAAGGGCGCGGCCGGCGTCAATGTCCGGGTCCCTCAATGTCGCGCTCGTCATAACCGATCCCTGCCCTGGGACGTTCCCGTAACAGTGCTGACTCAGATGTGAGGAACATGTCGCGGATCGCGGTATGTTAGCTGCGCTTGACGCGTTCAAGCGAGGGAGCCAGGAAGGGGGACGCGACAGGGCCGGGACGCTGTGTCCCGGCCCTTTTTTCAACGCGTCGCGGGCCTATCGGCCCCGTGGCTTCGGTCTAGTAATCGGGCATCGGCGGCGCGGCCGCACCCTTCCTCTCAGGGATGTCCGTGATCAGCGCCTCGGTGGTGAGCAGCAGTGCCGCGATCGAGGCCGCGTTCTGCAGCGCCGAGCGGGTCACCTTGGTGGGGTCGATGATGCCAGCGGCAACCATGTCGACGTATTCGCCGGTGGCCGCGTTGTATCCCTGGCCTTTGGGCAGGCCCTTCACCTTCTCGACCACGACCGAGCCTTCCTCGCCGGCGTTGAAGGCGATCTGACGGAGTGGCTCCTCGAGCGCGCGGCGAAGGATGTTGACACCGGTCTTGACGTCGCCCTCGGCCTGCACGGTGTCGAGCGCGGAGACGGAGTTGACCAGCACGACGCCGCCGCCGGGCACGATGCCCTCCTCGACAGCCGCGCGGGTGGCGGAGACGGCGTCCTCCATGCGGTGCTTCTTCTCCTTCAACTCGGTCTCTGTCGCGGCGCCGACCTTGATGACGGCGACTCCGCCGGCCAGCTTGGCAAGGCGCTCCTGCAGCTTCTCCTTGTCCCAGTCCGAGGTGCTCTTCTCGATCTCAGCCTTGATCTGCTCGATGCGACCCTTGATGGCGTCCTGCGAACCGCCGCCCTCGACGACGGTGGTGTCGTCCTTGGTGATGGTGATGCGGCGGGCGCGGCCCAGGGAGGTGAGCTGCGCGGAGTCGAGCTTGAGGCCAACCTCCTCGCTGATGACCTGTGCACCGGTGAGGATGGCGATGTCCTGGAGCATGGCCTTGCGGCGGTCGCCGAAGCCAGGCGCCTTCACCGCGACGGCGTTGAACGTGCCGCGCAGCTTGTTGACGATGAGGGTGGCAAGCGCCTCGCCCTCCACGTCCTCAGCGATGACCAGCAGCGGCTTGCCGCTCTGGACGACCTTCTCGAGGATGGGCAGCAGGTCTGCGATCGCCGAGATCTTGCGGTCGGTGATGAGGATGTAGGGATCCTCGAGAACTGCCTCCATGCGCTGAGCGTTGGTGACCATGTACGGGGAGATGTAGCCCTTGTCGAACTGCATCCCCTCGACAAGCTCGAGCTCGGTCTCCAAGCCCTTGCTCTCCTCGACGGTGATCACGCCGTCCTTGCCGACCTTCTCCATGGCATCGGCGACGATCTCGCCGATGGCCGGGTCGGCGGCCGAGATGGCGGCAACCTGGGCGATCTTCTCGCGGTCACCGATGGGGACCGACTGCTCCTTGATGGCCTTGACGACGGCCTCAACGGCGAGCTCGATGCCCTTCTTGAGCTGGATCGGGTTGGCGCCGGCCGCGACGTTCTGCAGCCCTGCGTTGATGAGCGCCTGGGCGAGCACAGTGGCGGTGGTGGTGCCGTCACCGGCGATGTCGTTGGTCTTGGAGGCGACCTCCTTGACCAGCTGGGCGCCCATGTTCTGGAAGGGCTCCTCGAGCTCGATCTCCTTGGCGATGGTCACGCCGTCGTTGGTGATCGTCGGCGACCCGAATTTCTTGTCGAGCACGACGTTGCGGCCTTTGGGGCCGATCGTGATCTTGACGGCGTTGGCGACACGGTCAACGCCCTTGCGCATCTCGTCGCGGGCTTCCGCGTCGAAGAGCAGTTGCTTGGCCATAAAAACCTCCTCCCGCCGCTTGGTGAGCGGGTTCAAAGCACAGTGAGTAGCTGTTCGGTTCGGTCTCAGAATCTTAGCACTCTCGGTATCGGAGTGCTAGCAGGCGGCCCCGGCGAGCGCCAGCCGAAGGCTCGAGAGCCGTCGACAATCGACCGCGCTACACGCCGCCCGACGGGCCCCAGTCGTCGAAATCCTGCATTGGGAACCGCCGGCCGCACCCCACGCACTTGAGGGCGGCCCGATCTGGACCCCTCGGGTCATCGTGCGGCGGAATCGCGTAGCTCAGCGGAAGAAGCTGACCGCCGCACGCCACGCAACTCAGGGTGTCGTTCCCGGATGTCGGGGGGTCAGTGCTCACCGTGACTAGGGTCACACCATGCAGGAGTGCGGTCTGCACCGCGGCGAACGGAGCGGCCGATCCACGGTCACGCCGGCCCGCTCGAGGTCAGCGCAGTCGGGCGCGGACCCACCAGAAGGTACAGCCAAGGCACAGGAGGGAGAGCCCGCCAAAGATGCGTGCCTCGATGTACTGGAACTCCCAGAGAAGGGTCCGCCGGTTGGTACACGACGCTGTCCACGACACCGTGGTCGACCAGGCAGGCCCTGCTGACAGCGATCCCGGCCAGCCGGTGGTGGTCGGCGACCAGGTCCTCGGTCGTTCCGGCGAGTGCGACGAAGCCACCAGTGAGCCGCTCAGGCCGGCCGCAACGCCGATAGACTCCGCCGCGTGGCCAGACTCCGCCGGCTCGACAACCGCGTGGCGGTTGTCACCGGGTCGTCCCGAGGCATCGGCCGCGCCATGGCGATGCGGCTCGCCGCAGAGGGCGCCGCCGTGGTGATCACCGGCAAATCGGAACACTCCACCGAGAAGCTGCCCGGCAGCATCCACAGCGTTGCCGACGAGATCAACGTAGCCGGCGGCCGAGCCCTGGCAGTGCACCTCGACGTGCGTCGCGAGGAGGACGTCGCCGCCATGATGGCGCGCACCGTCGAGGCATTCGGTCGCCTCGACATCCTCGTCAACAACGCCGGGGCCCTGTGGTGGAAGCCCGTCCTCGAGACGCCGCTGAAGCGCTACGACCTGATGTGGCAGGTCAACGTGCGGGGCGCCTTCGTGTGCGCGCAGCAGGCGCTCCCGCACATGCTGCGCAACGGCTGGGGCCACATCGTGATGTGCTCACCGCCGATCGGCACCGTGCCCAACCCCGGGTACGTGGCCTACATGACCACCAAGATGGGCATGACCCGCCTCGCCATCGGCATCGCCGACGAGCACCGTGACGACAACATCGCCTCAAACTCGCTGTGGCCGGTGACGCTCATCGAGAGCTTCGCCACCATCAACTACCAGGTCGGCGACCGCAGTCTATGGCGGTCTCCTGACATCCTCAGCGACGCGCTCCTGGAGATGGTCACCACCGAGCCCGCCCAGCTCAGCGGTCGGCAACTCCTCGACGAGCCGTTCCTGCGCGAGAGAGGGTGGAGCCAGCAGCGGCTCGACGCCTACTGGCTGGAGGGGCCACCCGCAGAGCCGGTCTACATCGACGGCCGGTCGGGGTCGTCGATGTGAGGACCCCACCTATCATCGAGTGATGCCCCGGATGCCCACGCCCACGTTGCGTCGCGCCGTCGCCGCGGGCGCGCTCGGCGCCGGGGCGGTGATCTCCGCCCGGGCGCTGCTGCGCCCCCGCGCGGATGGCGACCCGCGCATGGTCGACTGGGACGTCGTGCGCAGCACCGCGCATGACCGCGGCGGGCCCGAGGCGGGCTCGGTCGACGCCGGCGACGCCGCGAGGATCGCCGCGGAGTGCGACCGTATCGCCGCCGACCTCGCACCGTTGATGGTCGAGGTCTGCGAGCAGCCCCTCGTGCACTTTCCCCGTTTCGCCGTCCTCGACCGCCGCGGCTTCGTTGACGTCAACGTCGAGATCGCCCGCCGCATGCTCGCCCCCGTCGAGGAACTGCGCTCCACTCTGGGCGACTCACGGGCAACCGCCCTCGGTCGCGGTGTGATGAACCGCTATGTCGGGGCGCTCTTCGGGATCATGTCGCAGCGGGTCCTCGGCCAGTACGACCCCGTGCTGGCCATCGGTCCGCCGCTCGGTGGCGCCACCCCCGCGCTGTACCTCGTCGAACCCAACCTGACCAGCTTCGCGCGCGTGGCCGGCGCACCGGTCGAGCCGCTGCGGCGCTGGCTCATCCTCCACGAGCTGACCCATGCATGGCAGTTCGGTGAGCACCCGTGGCTGCGCGAGCACCTCGTCGGGATGATGGAGGACATGATCCGCACCAGCCTGGCCCGGGCGGTCGGGGACGGCAAGGGCAAGCATCCCAGCGCCCGGCAGGTTCTCGAGCGCCTGCCCGACGCGGTGCGCACGCAACTGCGCGGCATCGGCACGCTCCAGGCGGTGATGAGCGTACTCGAGGGCTACGCCAACTTCGTCATGCACCGCGTCGGACGCCAGCATCTCGAGAAGTTCGATGAGTTGGAAGCCGCCTTCGCCCGCCGCCGCGCCCAGCGCACCGTCATCGAGCGAGCTGTTCTGGCTATCACCGGCATCAACATGAAGATGCGTCAGTACGAGGTGGGCGAGCGCTTCTGCGAGGCGGTGGCCGCCGCCGGGGGCGTGACGCTGCTCAACCGGGTGTGGGAGGGCCCGGAGATGATGCCCTCCGCGGCTGAGCTTCGCGCCCCCGCCACCTGGGTCACCCGAGCCCGGCGCTGACGCCGTGGGCGGCCCGCCGGACCGGGCGACACCGCACGGTGTGACGCGGCTGTCCGCCCCCATCGCCCTCTGCGCGCCCAACGCTTTCAAGGGGACGCTGACAGCGGCAGGGGCGGCGCACGCGCTGGCCGCCGGGGTCGTCGACGGAGGTTGGCGGGCCCGCTCGGTCCCGGTCGCCGACGGCGGCGATGGCACCCTCGACGTCCTCCTCGCCGGGGCGGGCGCGGAGGCCCGCGTGCAGGAGTTGCGGGTGACCGGACCGCTGGGGCGCCCGCGCCGCGCGCGGCTCGGCTGGCTCGGACCTGACCTGGCGGTTGTGGAGATGGCCGAGGCTGCAGGCCTACGCCTGCTCGGATCCCGCCGCGAGCCGCTCCG
The DNA here is from genome assembly GCA_003153125.1 of Candidatus Dormiibacterota bacterium. Taxonomy (GTDB): domain Bacteria; phylum Chloroflexota; class Dormibacteria; order Aeolococcales; family Aeolococcaceae; genus Aeolococcus. The sequence goes on from PLWW01000121.1 coordinate 15,331, forward strand.
TGCCACCAGCCGCGGCGCCGGCGAGCTCATTGCTGCCGCCCTCGACGGCGGGGCGCGGCGGATCATCGTGGGGGTCGGCGGCAGCGCCTCGACCGATGGCGGCGCCGGAATCCTGGTCGCGCTCGGGGCACGGCTGCTCGATCGGCACGGCCGCCCCGTGGATCTCGGCGGCGGCGCGCTGGTCACGATCGCCACCGTGGACCTCTCTGGGGTGGATGCAAGACTGCGCCACACCACAGTGGAGGTCGCGGTCGACGTGCGCAGCCCGCTCTTCGATGTCGCGGGCGCTGCCCACGTCTTCGCTCCGCAGAAAGGGGCGGACGGCAACCAGGTGCTCCTCCTCGATGGCGGCCTTCGCCACTTCGCCAGCCTCATCGAGGACGCGGCCGGCATGCCCGGCCTGGCCGATCAGCCCGGGGCCGGGGCGGCGGGGGGAGCGGCGTTCGCGCTGGCTGCCCTCGGCGCCAGCCTCGGCGGAGGCGCCGCCATGGTGTGCGACCGGGTCGGCCTCGACGAGGCGATCGCGGGCGCGACCCTGGTGATCACGGGCGAGGGCAGGCTCGACCCGCAGACATCGACCGGCAAGGCCCCTTCAGAGGTTGCGGCGCGGGCGAGGCAGGCCGGGGTCCCGTGCGTCGCGGTGTGCGGGACAGTGCAGGGCGGCGACGGCGAGTTCGACGCCACCATCGCTCTCGACCAGATGAGCGAGGAGCCGCAGCGGCGGGTTCGCGCGCTGCTCCGCCTCGCCGGGACGCGCGCCCTGGCGGCCGTCCCCCGGCTTCAGGCGTAGACGGGGGTCAGCCACTCCGCGTATTTGGCGTTGCCGCCGCTGACCAGGCCGTTGTAGATGTCCTGGATGCGCAGCGTGACCGGGCCGGGCTCGCCGTCCGAAACGCGACGGCGATCGACCTCGATGACCGGCGCAACCTGTGCCCCGGTCCCGCAGAGAAAGACCTCATCAGACGCGTACAGCTCGGTGCGGTCGATGGAGCGCTCCACCACGTCGAGCCCCATCTCCTCGCGGGCAAGGTGCATCACCGTCTGACGAGTGATCCCTTCGAGGATGTTGTCGCTCGGCGGTGGGGTGTAGAGCACCCCCTGGCGGACGATGAAGATGTTCTCGGCGCTGCCCTCGGAGACGTGGCCGTCCATGGTCAGAAGGATGGCCTCGTCGAATCCGGACTGGAGTGCCTCCGACTTGGCCAGCGCACTGTTCACGTAGATGCCCGTGCACTTGGCGCGCGCCGGGGCCATGGTGTCCTCGATGCGCCGCCAGGAGCTCACCATGCAGCGGATACCGCCTGTGCCCACGTAGCTGCCCATCGGCGCCATGCAGATCGCGAAGCTCTCAGGCACGTCGTGCAGTTTCACGCCGATGATCTCCGCCGACTTGAACATGAGCGGGCGAACGTAGATGTCCTCGCGGTAGCGGTTGCGTCGAAGCAGGTCCGCGGTGATCGAGCACAGCTCAGCAGTGGGCAGAGGCACCTCCATCTGGAGGATGCGGGCGTTGACGCGCAGGCGGTCGAAATGCTCGGCCATGCGCAGGATGTAGAGCTGCTCGCGCTCGGCGTTCCAGTACGCGCGGATGCCCTCGAAGATACCGGTCCCGTAGTTGAGGCCGTGTGTGAGCAGGCCGATCTTGGCCTCGCCGTACTGGCACACACGACCGTCGAACCAGATCCACGACGTTTCGCGGCGGGTGACGGCGTCAGGCGATGCGGATGCGGGAGCCTGAGTCATGAGGGGGAGAGTACAACCAGTGATGCGCGGCGGCGCGGATGACGCCCACCGGGTCGTGGAGGCACGGTGACGGGGCTGGGGTGTCAGAACGCCTCTGGTATGCTCCCGACGCGTCAACAACCCGGCCGAGGGTGTGACGCCCAGCCGCTTGCGGGGGGTCGAGAGGCCGGGGATGGGAGGTGTCATGACCGACGTCTTGAGGGCTCAGCGCGTAACGCTGCCACCGGCTGCGTCGATCCGTTGGAACCCCAGCCCGCAGCAACTGCGCGAGCTCACCGCGAAGATGCCCAACGCGCGCCTGACGGAATTCGGCAACTACGACGTGCAGACCGAGGTGGTGTCGCGGAGCAAGGGCAGCACCTACATCGTCACCGACCATCCCGAGCAGCACACCGACCAGACGCTGTCGCGCCAGGTGGGCAGCGAAATTGCGCGCCGCCAGGACGAGCACATCCGCGAGCGCGACATGGTGGTCGTCGATGGCTACATCGGCAACGACCCCAAGTGGCGCGTGCGCGCGCGCCTGTACATCGAGGCCGCGTTCGCCAACATCGCCGGGATGCAGCACTGGCTCTACTTCGACAACGAGGACCAGGGCGGCCAGGGCTGGGACCCTGAGCTGACGGTCATCTACACGCCGTCGCTCGAAGCCCCGGGCTACCCGAACAACCGGGTCATCGCCGTCGACCTCGACCGCGGGGTCACGCGCGTGCTCAACAGCGACTACTTCGGCGAGTCCAAGAAGGGCGGCCTGCGCATGTGGAACAAGCTCACCGATGACGCCGGCGGGCTCGCCCTGCATGCAGGCTGCAAGGTCATCCCCACGCAGCGGGGTGAGCAGGTGATGCTGATCGTCGGCCTTTCGGGCACTGGCAAGACCACCACGACGTTCACCCGTCAGAACGACTCCAAGCCCGTCCAGGACGACTTCGTCGCCCTCTACCCGGGCGGCATGATCGTGGCCACCGAGAACGGCTGCTTCGCCAAGACGTTCGGCCTCGACCCCAAGGACGAGCCGAGCATCCACGGGGCCGTGTGCAAGCCCGAGGCGTACCTCGAGAACGTTTCGATGACCGAGGACGGGGCCGTGGACTTCTTCGACACCGCGTACACGCAGAATGGCCGCGCCGTGTTCCGCATGGACGCGCTCGGCTGGCACCGCGAGGCGGACGAGCAGATGCGCGTCGACCAGCTGCTCATCCTCAACCGCAACGAGAATATCATCCCGGCGGTGGCCCGGCTGAGCCGCGAACAGGCAGCCGCGTACTTCATGCTCGGCGAGACGCAGGGGACGTCGGCCGGCGGCAAGGAGGAGGCGGGCAGGTTCCTGCGCGTTCCGGGCACCAACCCATTCTTCCCGCTCCGCCACGAGCAGCAGGGAAATCGCTTCCTGGAGCTGCTCGACTCCCATCCCTTCGAGGTCTTCCTGCTCAACACGGGACGGGTTGGTGGCCCACCTGCCGACGAGCACAGCAAGAAGGTCTCGATCGCCTACTCCAGCGCCGTGGTCAGGGCGATCGCCGAGGGCACCATCGAGTGGGAGACCGACCCGGATTTCGGCTACGAGGTGGCGATGTCCGTGCCCGGCATCGACGACGTCGAGATCCTTCAGCCGCGCCGGCTCTACGAGCGCACCGGGCGCGGCGCCGAGTACACATCCATCGTTGAACGCCTGCGCGCGGAGCGACGCGACTGCCTCGCCGCCTATCCGGGGCTGCGCTCGGAGATCGTGGACGCGATCGGGGCCTGAGACCGGGCCGGCACGAACGGGAGGGGTGCTGCGCCACCGCGGCCGGACCGCGGCTGCGCCACCGGCCCTCGCCGACGAGGCGTCGCTGCACCGCCCGTGTAAGGTGGCGTGCTCACCGGATCAGGGACGAGGGGAGAGATCCATGGCCGAGATGAGCGCCGATGCGCCGCTGCCGCGGATCAAACGCGGGCGCCTCACGGAGCCCCCGCCCCTCGGCGATGTGCCGCCCACCATGCTGGCGCAGGTCATCCGCCCCCACCGCTACGGTGAGCCCGCGATGGCCTTCGCCGAGGAGGAAGTCGACACGCCCCGGCCGGGGCCTGGGGAGGCACTGGTGTACGTGATGGCGGCGGGGGTCAACTACAACAACGTGTGGGCCGCCCTGGGGCGCCCGGTTGACGTCATCGCATTGCGCCGCAGGGTCGGCGCCACCGAGGATTTCCACATCGGCGGCAGCGACGCGTCAGGCGTCGTGTACGCGGTGGGCGAGGGCGTCGGCGCCGTCCGCGTCGGCGACCACGTGGTGGCTCACTGCGGACAGTGGGACAGCGCCGACCCGTTCATCGTCGCCGGCGGCGACCCCATCACAGCGCCCAGCGCGCGGATCTGGGGCTACGAGACCAACTGGGGCAGCTTCGCTCAGTTCACCCTGGTGCAGGCACACCAGCTGGTGCCCAAACCCACACATCTCAGCTGGGCCGCGGCGGCGGCGTACATGCTGGTCGGAGCCACCGCGTATCGCATGCTCTGCGGCTGGGAACCGCACACCGTGCGCGAGAACGACGTGGTCCTCGTCTGGGGAGGCAGCGGCGGCCTCGGCTGCCAGGCGATCCAGATCGTGCGCGCCCGGGGCGGCATCCCGGTGGCGGTGGCGTCGGGGAAGGAGCGCGGGGAGTTCTGCGTCGCCCTCGGTGCCGCGGGCTACGTCGACCGCAGCCGTTTCGACCACTGGGGAATTCCCCCTGACTGGCGTGACGAGGCGGCGTTCGCCGCGTGGGCGGCCGGGGCCAGGGATTTCGGCAAGGCGATCTGGGAGGTGGTCGGGGAGAGACGGAACCCGCGCATCGTGTTCGAACACCCGGGCGAGGCCACCATCCCGACGTCCATCTTCGTGTGCGACAACGCCGGCATGGTGGTGATCTGCGCCGGCACCACCGGCTACCACGCGGCGGTCGACCTTCGCTACCTGTGGATGCGGAGCAAGCGCCTCCAGGGCTCGCATTTCGCCAACGACGAGCAGGCCGCAGCGCTCAACGCACTGGTGGCTGCCGGGATGGTGGACCCGTGCCTGCGGCGCACCTTCGGGTTCGACGAGGTCGGCCAGGCCCATCAGCTGATGTACGAAAACCGTCACCCGGTCGGCAACATGGCGATCCNNGTGGGCGCCCGGGACCCCGAGCAGGCGGAGTTCTAGGCGCCGCCCATCGCGGTCAGCACGCGCTGCGCCAGTTGCTCGGGGGTCTCGACAGCGCACTCGAGGCGCGTCCCTGAGCGAAGCCAGTCCATCTCCGCTGTGTCGAGGTGGCCGGACAGGTCGCGGGGCAACCGCGCCGGGGCACCCTCGAGCAGCTGCAGGCGCCGGCCGGGCAGCTCGCGCGGGTTGATGCCGGCGTCGACAGGGCTGGCTCCACGGTCGCTGAGCTCGGGGAGGAGCGCGCACCCGGCNNCGCGAGCCGGCGTCATCAGACCGGCGGGTTCGTGGCCGGCGCCCAGGAAGGTGCGCTCGAAATCGGCGTACGACATGGCCAGCGGGCGCACCAGCGGAAGCGGCCTCCGTTCCATTACGCGCGTGACCGCCCCGACGATCACCAACAGGAGCCCGAGGACTCCGAGGATCTCGAGAATGAGTCGCTGTCCCGTGATGGCCCCAACCAGGATGAGGAGGACGCCGAGGCCCACCTCGCCGGGCGCGACGTGCACCGGC
>PLWW01000048.1:0-3658 GCA_003153125.1 Candidatus Dormiibacterota bacterium
GGCGTCTGCCGCAGCGCCGCCGTCGCCGAGACCAGGCCGGCCTGGTAGTCGAGCGCCGGGCAACCGGCCGCGCGGACGGCGGCTGTCGTGGTGACCACGGGAAGGGCCGCAAGCACCGCTGCCGCGCAGAGCAGCCGGCCGCGCATCAGAGGTTGGCCGCGAGCATCTCGATGTCGAAGGCCTCTCGGCGGATGCGCACGTCGTAGTAGAGGAGCACCACCACGATGAAGGTGATCGGCTGGATGAGGATTGACACGATCAGCGAGGCCAGCTGGCTGAGGACGAGCTGGACGTTGGTGTCGCCCACCCCGGTCAGCACACCGAGGAGTGCGCTGACGATGGCGCTGAGGATGCCGGTGATGATCCCCACCAGCAGGACGATGCCGAATACCCGGGCGGTGGAGCCGCGCACGAGGCCCCAGCTGCGTCGCATCGCTGCCGCCGCTCCGAGGCGCTCCAGGATGACGATGGGCGCGGCGAAGAGCCAGCGCGTGTACATGAGGATGAACACGAACACCGTGAGTGGGACGAGCACGAGCAGCAGCGCCGCGCCGGCCGACCCGGCGGCGTAGACGAAGCCGATGGCCAGGACCGCCGCCACGCCCAGGACAGCGAGGCCGGCAAGGAAGAGCAGCAACGCGACCGCCACCACCGAGGCGAGCCGCTGACCCACCGCGCGGTAGGCGCCTCCAACGCTGACCGGGTGGTCGAGGTACACGTCGCCGACCGCACGGGTCATGGCGGCGGTGGCGATCGGCTGGACGACCAACGATTGGACGAGGAGGACGCCGAGGAACACCACACCCACAGTCGCGAAGGTCGAGGCAAACGTGGACAGTTGATGGCTGGTGATCGTGCCGCTGGCGCTCAGCTGCTGGAGCCGGTTCTGGGCGCCGGCGAAGTCAGTGAGCTGGTATGTGATGTAGCGGAGCATCGCCAGGGGCAGCTGTGCGATCGCGGTGATGGCGAGGATGAGGCGGAGGTTGCGCCGGTACAGCGTGAATGCCGAGTCGAGCAGCTCTCCCACAGCCTGGGCTCGGAAGCGGCCCGAGCCGGGAAGCACCGGCTGCTGCCCCCATCCCCAACCGGGGGGTGCTCCGGGAAGGCCGCCACTGGGCGCAGGCCCCCAACCCGGGGGTGGCGGCATGGGCGCGACCCCCCACACGGGCGGCCCCGGAGGGCCACCGGGAGGCGGGGGCGGGGGCGGCGGCGGTGGTGGAGAGCTCCTCATCTGCGGCTATTCTGCCGCCGTGACTTGCTTGCGGCGTTATCTTTGCGCACTGTGACAAGCGATTTCGACCTCCGAGGCGGCGCCACCGCTCGAACGGGCCGTCGGTTGTGACCACGAACACCCTCACTGTGCTCGACGGCAGCGACGCGCCCATGCGCGCGCTGGTGCTGGACTCCGCGGCGGCGCGTCGTGGGGCTGCGACTCGCAGGCTGGACCTGCGCGACATCGCGCGTCCGGTGCCGCCGGCGCCGGGCTGGGTCCTGGTGCGCCCCTCCCTGGCGGGCATCAGTGCCCGCGACCTGGCCCTCCTCGATAGCGACCAGACCCTGCCCCCGGTGGGGGCACCGCGACGTCTGCCGATGGTCCCCGGCGGCGAGGTGGTCGGGGTCATCGAGGCGGTCAATGGCACGCGCTGGGCGCAGGAGGGGCAGCGCGTGCTGGTCGAGCCCAACGCCGGCTGCCTCGTCCGCGGGTTCCCCAGCTGCTCGCGATGCGCGGCCGGCGAGGCGGAGCTGTGCGAGAACCGCGACCGCCGCAGCCTCATCGGGCCGGCCGCGGACGGCGGTTTGGCCGGCGGCGGCGGCTGGTCGGAGGGCGTGCTCGCCCACGAGGAGATGCTGATCCCCGCCGACGGCATCTCCGACCAGCGAGGCGTGCTGGGGGTATCACTGGCCTCGGCGATCCACGCTGTGCTGCGCTGGGGACGGCGGGGTGAGAGGGTGGCGGTGATCGGCTCGGGCACCACCACCAGTCTTGTCGTGGCAGCGCTTCGCCGGCTCCACCCTGACGTCGACATCACCGTCATGGTCGACGCCCGCGGCCCGCAGCGTGAGGGGCGCCGCCGTCGCAAGCTCCCCGCCCACCTCGCCGTCGACGAGCGAAGCATCGCCCTCGCCCTTGAGGACCTGGGGGCGGCACGAGTGTGGCGGGGCAGTCCCGCCCAGCTCATCGACCGGACGGCGGACCTGGTCGGGGCACGGCGCCGCCGCTCCGAGGGCGACGCCCTTCCGGTGCTCGACCGCGGCCTCGACGCCGTCTTCGACTGTCGGGGCACCGCGGCCAGCGTCACCCTGGGAATGCGCCTGCTCCGTTCCGCGGGGACCATGGTTGTGGCCGGCAGAGCCGGGCGTTTCGAGCTCGACTGGGCTGCGGTGTGGTCGCGCGAGCTGGTCATTGCGGGCAGCGGCGGCTTCGGCCGGGAGCCGGCCGGCTGGCGCACATTCGCCGCGGTGCGCGAGTGGCTGACCGACCCTGCCTTCCCGGTCGACGGCCTGGTCACCCACCGCTTCCCCCTCGACGCTTTCGACATCGCCCTGGCGACGGCGGCCGCCGGTGAGGCGATGGGCGCCGTCAAGGTGGTCTTCGAAGACCCCCTGTCACCCCTTCGCCAGCGCCGTCTCGCCGTGGACAACGAGGTGCCGATGGACGACCCGACCTCCCCGGTGCTCCTCGCCACCACCGCGGCGCGGGCGCGGCGCAGCGACGAGGTGCACTCGTAGCGGGCGCTCCTCACCGGGGCCGACCGGTTCAGGCGGGCGGGTCGGGCGGTGGCGGGGAGATGGTGCGCGCGGCTCGGCGTCGCGCCAGGGCCAGGGCCGTGCGCTTCACCGCCGCGTTGTCGACCACCATCGGCGTGGTGCGCTTGCGATCGCGCGCGCGCAGACGGGCACGCTGGCGCGGCGTCAGCTCGTCGAGGGGCTCGCTGTCATCGGTGGGCACGTCCACAACCCTAGCGCAGGCCGGGCAGAGGTCAGGCCGCCACCGGCTCGTCGGGGTGGCGGCTGTGCAGCACCGCCCAGCCGATCGCGGCGGCGCCCAGGGTCAGTGCTGCTGCGCCGCCGACCAGGACCGGTGCAGGGCGCTCGAGATGGAGCACGCGCTGCCAGCCGCGGCGCTGCTCGTGCACAGCCTCCTCGAGCATCGCCAGGCAGCGTGCATAGATGCGCTCCTGGTCAACGCGCGACAGGCGAAGTGACGACAGGGCGTCGGAGACCTCGTCGGCCATGCTGACGAGTGCGCGCACCGACGCCGACGCGTGGCCCGTCGAGGTGTCGCTCTCGAGAAACGCGTTGAGAACGTCGGCCTGGTTCATCGCGACGCCTCCGACGACCGCTCAGCCGGCAGGGGCGCACCGAGCTGCTTGCGCAACGCGGTCATGGCGCGGAATGTCAGCAACTTCACCGCGCCCTCGCTGCGTCCCATGATCTCGGCGATCTCGCGGTTGCGGAGCTCGCCACCGAAACGGAGCACCACCGCCTGGCGCTGGTCGTCGGGCAGAAGCGCCACGGCCGAGCGCACCGCCGCCTCGCGGTCGCGCTGTTCGGCGATCACCTCCGGGGTGACGTGGTCGATCGGTTGGTGGGTGTCGATGTCGACCCACGCGGGCCGGCGCGCCTGCCGGGCCACGAGGTTGGACGCGACGCGGTA
>PLWW01000048.1:3679-4396 GCA_003153125.1 Candidatus Dormiibacterota bacterium
GGCCACGTCAGCGCGGCGGAGCCGTTGGAGGAGTCAGCACACACAAGCCGTGCCTGGTGACCGGGTTACGCGGGGGCGCGCCGTTCAGAGCAGACCGATCTCGCGGCCGGACTCGGCGAAGGCGGCAAGGGCCGCGTCGAGCTGTTCGGTCGTATGCGTGGCGGTGACGATGGTGCGAACCCGTGCCATTCCCCGCGGGACCGTGGGGAACCCGATTCCCTGGGCGAACACGCCGCGCTCCATCAGTGCATCGCTGAGAGCCATTGCCTGAGGGCCTTCGCCGCACATGACCGGCGTGATCGGGGTCTGGCTGCGGCCCGTGTCGAAACCGAGTTCGGTCAGGCCCTTCTTGAGATGTCGGGCGTTCTCCCAGAGCCGTTCGATGAGCTGCGGCTCCTGCTCGAGCACGTCGATGGCGGCGATGCATGCCATCACGACAGCCGGTGGATGCGACGAGGAGAACAGGAATGGGCGCGCCTTGTGGATGAGGTGATCGCGCACGGTCTGCGACGCCGCCACGTACCCGCCGACCACGCCGACCGCCTTGCTCAGGGTGCCGATGTTGAGCGCCACGCGTCCGTGCAGGTTGAAGTGGTCGGAGGTGCCCCGGCCGTTGCGTCCCAGCACCCCGGTCCCATGGGCATCGTCGACCATCACCGCGGCGTCGTACTTCTCGGCGCGCTCGACGAGGTCGGGCAGTGGCGCGATGTCGCCGTC
>PLWW01000045.1 GCA_003153125.1 Candidatus Dormiibacterota bacterium
GCTGACCTCCGGTGACGTCTGTGGTCGCGACGCAGTCGTGCGGCGTTGCAGGATACATCCTGCATCCTCCGTCCACCAGACCCTGCCGGGAATGCCTCGGACCAGGACGTGGTCAGACCGGGGGCGGGGGTGGCGGCGGTGGGGGTACCGGCGTTCCGGACGGGAACCAGACCGAGACGGTGGTGCCGGCGCCCTCGACGCTCTCGATCGACACGTCGCCACCCTGCGCCCGTGCCAGCCCCTGGACGATGCTCAGGCCGAGCCCGCTGCCGCCCTCCTCGCGGGCCCGCGTTTTCTCACTGCGATAGAAGCGCTCGAAGACGTGGGGAAGGTCCGCCGCGGCGATACCCGGCCCCCGGTCGCGCACCTCGATGACGCTGCGGTCCCCCATCGCGGCGGTGCGCCACGCCTGCTCGGCGCCGGGCGCGTATTTGCACGCGTTGACAAGCAGGTTGCGAATGATGGTGGCCAGGGCGTTGCGGTCGACCACGGCAAGAACTCCGGGCTGGAGACTGCGGTCGAGTCGCGCCGGCATGCCCGGGACCCCGTCGTCGAGGTGATGGGCGACGGCGGCGCTGAGGTCGGTGAGCTCGGGTGAGGTGGACTGCTGGGCGTCGAGCCTGGCCAGGGTCAGCAGGTCGAGGACGAGCACGCGCATGCGCTCGGCCTCCTTGGCCATCGCCGCAAGGGCGGCGTCGAGTGCTCGTGGCTCNNTGCTGGGCGGCGAACGACACCTCGATCCGCTCCGCCATGTCGTCGAACGAGCGGGCCAGCACGCCGATCTCGTCGTGGCGGGTCGTGACCCCGCTGCGGGCGCCCAGGTCCCCGCTGGCGAGCCGCTGCGAGGTGGCCGTGAGCCGCAGCAGCGGGCGCAGCGCTCGGCTGGTGATGAGCACGCCCGCGACGAGGGCGAGGAGAAGTGCGACAGCGCTGCCGGCAGAGAGCAGAACGAGCTCGTCGCCGAGCACGCGCTGGAGCGGGGCCATGGAGGTGGAGAGCTGCGCGACGCCGCATACCGTTCCGCCGTTGACCCCGGTGCGCACCGGGAACCCGACCACGAGCTGATCGTCAGCCCCCGAGCCCGAGACCACCTCGGGGTTGCTGCGCGTGCCGCCGAGCGCGACCTGCAGGCCGGCGGGGTCAAGCCGGGGCAGCACGCTTGACGCGGGTGCCTGGGCGGCAACCTGCAGGGCGCGGTCGTAGACGATCACGGCCACGGTGTGCCCCGATGTGACCGCAACCGTGGACGCCACGGAACGGCCGACCAGGTTGACGCCGACGCTCGTGGAGCAGAGAACGCGGCCGCGTACGGTATTTGTACCGACGCGCGCAAGGATCGTGCGCGCTGTGGTCATGTCGTCCTGGAGGCTGGTCACTCGTGAGCCGATCAGGCTCTGGCGAAGCGAGACGTACTGGTACACGCCGAAACCGGCGAGCAGCACCGCGAGGAGCACGACGTAGGTGAGCGTGAGACGCCAGCGCACCGTGCGCAGGAAGGACAGCGGAGAGGTGGAGCGCTGCGTGCGTCAGGCCCCCGGTTCTGGTGCGCTGCTCAGTCCACGCAGGCGGTAACCCACCCCGCGCACGGTCTGGATGCGCTCGTGCTGGAGGTCGTCGAGCTTCTGGCGGAGGTATCGAACGTAGACCTCGACGTTGTTCTCGTCGCCGAAGAAGTTGAATCCCCAGACCTCGTCAAGGATGCGCTGCCGGGGCAACACCTGGTCGGCGTTGATAGCCAGGTACAGGAGCAGGTCGAACTCCCGTGCGCTGAGGCTGATCGCCCGCTTGCCGACCGCGACATCCCTGGTGCCGGTGTCGATGCTGAGGTCGCCGGCGCGCACCATGCGCGACCGCGACGGGTCACGGCGACGCAACACGGCGTGGATGCGCGCGAGCAGCTCGCCGAAGTCGAAGGGCTTGACCAGGTAATCGTCCGCGCCGAGCTCAAGACCCTGGATGCGGTCGCCGGTCTCGTCACGCGCGCTGAGGATGATGATGCCGCGGTGCTGGTCGCCGGCGATGGCACGGCACATCTCCCAGCCGTCCATGCGCGGCATCATCAGGTCGGCGATCACCAGGTGGGGCTTGAAAGAACTGACCGCGCGGAGGCCGGTGTGGCCGTCGGCGGCGACCTCCACCTCGTATCCCTCGTGGCGCAGGCCCAGGGAGATGAAGTCGCGGATGCTCTGCTCGTCGTCCACGACGAGAATCCGTGTTGGCTCACTCACATCTCGAGTATATGAGCGTGCCTGAGGTGTTCCCCCATGGCGACTCCGCTTCTCAGCGACTTCTCAACGAAGGCGCGGCGGTGAGCGGCGCGTAGACTTGCGGCGCTGTGTCGCAGGTGCTTCGCACCGTCCGCCGCCCCGGGCCACTTGTGGCCATCTCACTTGCGTACCTGCTCGCGGTGGCCGGGATCATGATCTGGCGGGGCATCTCCGTGTCCCCGGACTACCTGCTCTTCGTGCTCATCCCCGTGGCGCTGCTCAGCGGCCGTTTCCTCGGCTTCCTGCGCGACTGGGTGCCGTTCGTGGTGATCTTCCTCGGCTGGGAGGCGATGCGCGGCGTGGCCCCGAAGACCGGTTTCGCTCCGCACGTGTCCGACCTCGCGCACATCGAGACAACGTTGTTCGGCGGTCACCTCCCGACAGCCGTGCTCCAGCAGGCGTTGAACGTGGGCACATTCGGGCGCGTCCTTTCATACGGCGCCACCGTCGTGTACTTCTGCCACTTCGTGTTCCCGCTTGCGGCGGGGATGGTGCTGTGGTTGGTGGACCGCGTGCAGTTCGTGCGCTTCACGACCGCGCTGATGGCGATGGCGCTCGTCGCCTTCGTCATCTTCCTGTTGTTGCCCACCGCCCCACCCTGGTACGCGCAGCAACACGGCGTCATCAGCGGATTCACGAAGATCATCGGGACCACGCTGCCCAGCTCGGTGTCGCCGTACTACAACGGTCTCAATCCCAACCCGGTCGCTGCGTTCCCGTCACTGCACGCGGCCTTCCCGTTCCTTGGATTCCTGGCCCTGCGCCGCGTGTACCCGCGCGCAGCCTGGATCGCATTCGCGTGGTGCATCCTGGTCTGGTTCAGTGTGGTGTTCCTGGGTGAGCACTACGTGGTCGACGTGATCGGCGGCGTCATCCTTGCCGGCCTCTCGTGGCTGCTGATGATGCGCGTGGCCGTCCCACGAGTCCGGGCCCTGCAGACACGCACCGAACCGGCAGCACAGGCGCCCGCGCCGGAGGCGGTGGTTGCCTGAGCAGACACAACGCATCGCGCTCCCCGACGGCTTGTCGGCTGCCGAGGTTCATGCACACACCCGCGCAAGCGACGGCATGGTCAGCGCCGTCGAGCTGGCGCGCGCGGCGGCCGGCGCGGGACTGAGCGTGGCGTGCGTCACCGACCACGACACCATCCCCGACCTCGCCGAGGCGATCGACGTGGGCGCGGAGCTCGGTGTCGACATCGTGCGCGGTGAGGAGGTGACCTGCGTGTTCCCGCCTGGCACGCACATCGTGGGGCTGTTCATCGATCGCCAGATCCGCATGCACATGTCGGCCGAGGACACAGTCGATGCGATCCACGACCAGGGCGGCCTGGCGATCATCGCCCACCCCTTCATGCCGACCTACTTCGCCTCGATGTCGCCGCGCCGGCTCGACACCCTGCTGGAGACGCGCACGGTCGACGGCATCGAGATCCGTCACACCGCCCCGGTGCTGCCCGGCACGTGGAAGCGGCTCGACGAGTACTACGCGGCTCACCGCGAGCGGCTGGGGGCTGCGGTGGGGGCCGGCGACAGTCATTTCGGTGGCGCGGACATCGGCCGCTTGGTCACCGTCTTCGAGGGCAGAGGAGCGGCTGCGCTGCGCGCGTCGCTGGAGAAGCGGACGACCTCACCGCGGGTGGGGACTCGCCCGTCGCCGCCCGGGCTGCGCTCCCGCCTCGCCCAGCAGCAGCGTTCCATGATCTGGCTCTCCCACCAGCGCCGCACGGGCCGCGTGGGGCAGGGAGCGGGCCCGTCACGCTGACCCCCGGCTGCCGGTGCAGCGAGGGCGGCCCGGTAGAATCGGCCACGCGCCCGCTTAGCTCAGTTGGTAGAGCAGGGGACTCTTAATCCCAAGGTCACAGGTTCGACCCCTGTAGCGGGTACCACTTTGTCGAACCGAAAACCTCGCGGAGTCGGCGCACCCTGGTACTGCCGGCCGGGCTGTTGGTGATCCTGCCGCTGTGGCACGATCTTCCGCGTGACCGTCCACCTCCCGACTGACTTCCATCTCGGTGCCCGCGTCGAGACAAGCGACGGCAAGCACGTTGGCAGCCTTCATCGCCTGGTGATCGATCGCGAGAGCTGGGACCTGAAAGAGATCGTCGTCAAAGAGACCGAATGGTTCTCGGGCCATCTGCTGGCACCGGGCAGCGGTCTGCTCATCGACGACGTCATCGTCCCCCTCGAGGCGGTCGCGTCAGTGACCCGCGACACTGTGGGCCTCTCAGCGCCCGCGTCGGAGGTTCGTCGCATGGCGCCATACCTGATCTATGGGTATGCACCGGCTCAGCCCGGGGACACGATGCGAGTCATCGCTGCCCAGGCTGGCTTCGGCGGGTATTGGCCCTACTCCGAGACCGCCCGCAAGACGACTGACGAACTGGAGATCAACCAAGGCGAGAACGTCATGCTCGGGCACACGGGCAAGCGTCTCGGTCGAGTGCGCGACGTTCTCTACGACGGTCGCGAACTGGCCGGCGTGGTCATTCACCCGGACGGATGGCGCCAAAGCGACGTTGTCCTGCAGGTACGGTTTCTCGAGAGGAGTGACGACCTAGCGCTGTTTGCTCGTCTCACTGCCCGCGACATCGAGCAGATGCCGCCCTTTCTGGCGGGGGAAGCCGAAAAGTAGGCCGCGGCTGCGCGTGATCAGCCAGCAGTCCTGGGTCCTCGGAGACTCGACGTATCGGTCAACCCAGCGTCGCAGGGGGAATCGCCAGCAGCCAGCCTTGCTCATTCGCCCGCCGTGCGTCAGGGCAGGTCGAGCCGCCAGTGGTTGGTGAACAATGTTCGACCAGCGAACTGGGCGTGACGATGGCCGGCAAGCGTGAACCCCAGTGAGCGGCAGATCCCGTTCGAGGCCCCGTTGGTCACCGTCGGAAACGCGTGGACAACTCCCCAGCGGCGAGAGCCACGGGCTCGTTCAACGAGCATGCTTGCCCGCCACCCTGTCATCGGGTGTCTCGCCGACGATGATCATGCAGATCCAGGCATCCCCCAACGCGACCAGCGCGATGTCGCTCCTCCACCTTGGCTTCGATCCAATCACGTGGGAGGGGTCCCCCGGAGCTCCGCCATCATCCGGGGGTCGCAGCGCATGCGTACGTAGGCATCGACGTCGCCGCGCTCTACGTCACGAAGGCGGATGTTTGGGGGACCGGGTGTCACCCGCGTGGGTATCGCCACTGCGCAGACCGGCCGCGACCCGTCTCAGTCGCGGTGGCGGAACGACCGCATGGCGATGGCGAGCATGGCTGCGCTGAACGCCGCGAGGACGCCGACGTCCACCCCGACAGGAACGATGTAGCTGCCGATCGTGACCGACGTCAGGCGGTCGACCGCGGCCTGGGGCAGGCCCGCGCCTCCGAGGATCGCCGACCGCACTGGCGCGATGCCGTACGCGACGGGATCGAAGCGGGTGAGCACCGTCATCCAGCCCGGCAGTCCGCGCAAAGGGAACAGCGCCCCGCTGAGGAAGAACATCGGCATCATCAGGAAGTTCATGACCATCTGGAACCCCTGCATTGTCTTGAGCCGTGCGGAGATCGCCACCCCGAAGCTGGTGAGCGCGAAGGCAAGCAGGAACAGCAGCGGGATGACCTCGACCACCGACACGACGGTCAGGTGGACGCCCACGAACGGCGCGAACACGAGCATCACCACGCCCTGCAACGCCGCCTGGGTGGCTCCGCCCAGCGCCTTGCCCAGCGCCACGGCGGAACGGCTGATCGGAGCGACGAGGATCTCCCTGAGGAAGCCGAACTCGCGGTCCCACACGACCGACATGGCGCTGAAGATCGCCGTGAACAGCACCGCCATCCCGAGCACGCCCGGGTACATGAACTGGATGTAGCTGAAAGACGCGGGCAGGCCAGCCCCGCCCAGCGAGCCTGACCTGCCCAGGGTGGAACTCAGGCCGACGCCGAAGATGGCCAGGTAGAGGACGGGCTGCGCCAGTGACATGACCAACCGCACTCGGTCCCGCCAGAAGCGGATGACGTCGCGGTACCAGATGATGTAGACCGCCTGGGCCATCGACACCGAGACGCGAGGCGGCATCGTGACCACCGCCGGGGGCGCTGTCGTGATCACCGTCGTGCCGGCCGTCATCGGCGGCCCCTCGCACCGGCCATCGCCCGCATCATCCCCATCCGGCCCTCGCCCTCAGCCGCGCGGATGGCGCGGCCGGTGAGCTTGAGGAAGACGTCGTCGAGGCTGGGCCGCCGGACGGTGACCGTCTTCACGGGCATGGAGAGGGCGGTGATCAGCTGGGGCACGAACTGCGCGCCGTCCTGGACCTCGACGCGCAGGGTGTCCCCGTCGCGCACGGCGGTCACGCCGAGCTTGCGCGCGATCTCATCGGCGGCCAGGGTGTCGTCAACGGTGCTGACCACGACGATGTCGCCGCCCACCTGCGCTTTGAGCTCGTCCGGGGTGCCAAGGGCGACGATGGTGCCGTGGTCGATGATCGCGATGCGATCACAGAACTCGGCCTCCTCCATGTAGTGCGTGGTCATGAAGATGGTCAGGCCGGTGGTGTCGCGGATGCGGCCGAGGTGCTCCCACGCGTTGGCACGCGTCTGCGGGTCGAGGCCGGACGTGGGCTCGTCGAGGAAGAGCACCTCGGGTGCGTGGAGGATGCCCCGGGCGATCTCCAGGCGCCGCTTCATCCCGCCCGAGAACGTCGTGACCAGCGAGTCCGCCCGGTCCGACAGGTCGACGGTGGCCAGAGCCGCCACGATGCGCTCCCCGCGCTGGGCGCGGGGCACACCGTAGACCATGGCGTGGAAGTGCAGATTCTCTCGCGCGGTCAGCTGGATATCCAACGACGGGTCCTGGAACACCAGCCCGATGCGGGAGCGCACTCCGTCGGGGTCGCGCGAGACGTCCAGGCCGGCGACCCGCGCCGTTCCGGATGTGGGCTTGAGGAGCGTGCAGAGGACGGAGATGGTCGTCGACTTGCCGGCACCGTTGGGTCCGAGGAACCCGAAGATCTCGCCACGGCGCACGGCGAGGTCGATGCCACGCACCGCTTCCACCGTCCCGTACCTCTTCACGAGGCCGGTCACCTCGATGACCAGGTCGCGGGTGTCCTCAGCAGGAGGGCGCGGACGATCACTCAGCGCCACAGCGGTCATGTGTCTAGTGTGCCGCCTGAGCGCCGGGCGCGGCAGTCTCGACGCGGGCGTGCGATCGGAGTCAGGGCCCAGTGGTCTGCGGGGTGGGCAGGTCGTCGTCGTCGCGCAGCCACACCGTCACCGTGCTCTCCTGGTCGACGACCCTGTAGTTGCTGTTCAGCAATGGCAGGACCTCGGGGAAGCCCGTCAGCGCGTCGGCGGTTGTGATGATGATCTCCGGGTCGATCTGCGCGACCGTCTCTGCCACCTGGCCGGTGTGTCCGAGGAGCACCTCGTCGTTGTAGATCGGTGGCGTGGGCAGGCTGAGAGGGAGGTCCCCCAGGACGTACAGCCACGCGTCCGACGACCAGGCCACCGCGCTGTGTCCGCTGAGCCCATGGCTCTTGATCCAGGCAGCCGTGGCGCGATCCCCGGACACGCGGTCGTCGAAGGTGTCCTGCATGCTCGTCAGGCTCCGCTGCCTGGTCAGCACCTCCACTGTCCCACCGTAGTAGGCGAGAAGGTTGTGGCTGGTGGGCACGGTGCCACCGGTCGCCCCCGCCGGGATCCAGTCGACGCCGGCGACGCGGGCGATGGAACCGGCCGCGACCACCCCGGTGACCATCGCGGCTGCCGACAGCCCCCTCCTCACGGGGACGCCAAGCACCATCGAGGGACGGAGGCTGAACAGCGCCACGGTGACCGGGACGACGCTGACCACGAGGAAGTGCGCGTAGGGCATCTGGGCCGACGCGGCCACGAGGAGGTCGGCGCCCGCCCATAGCCAGGCACCCCACGCCACGGCGGTATTGCGCCGGCTGCCGTAGGCGCCGGCACAGATCAGCAAGAGGGCGCCACCGAGCCCGGCGGCGAGGTGGACCAGCCCGCCACGGCTGGCGGGCAGCACGGACTGGGACCATGGGATGTAGAAGCCGACCAGCCCGAAGTACACCGCGCTCGGGCCGGCGGTGATCAACGCGAGGCTCAGCCAGGTCGCGGTGACCGCGGCCACCGTTCCCGCGTACAGGATCGCCTCCCGTGCGCTGACCCTGGGGCTGAGGAGGAGGACGAGCAGGAGTGCGCCGGCATCGGCCAGGGCGGTCTGCTGGTATGCGATGGCCGCGGCGGCGAGGAGCCCCGCCACCAGCGGCCACCAGCGGGACGGCGATCCAACGCCCGCCGCCCGCCGCAGCACCACGGCTCCCGCCCACGCCGCCGGGGCGATGAGGAAGCTCTCTGGAACGGCGAGCTCGGCGTCGAACACCGGCGTCCCGAGGAGCACGGCGACCACGAGCAGGGCGCCCAAGGCTCGGCGGCCGCCGAGGAGCGGACGCACCATGTATGCCACCGCCCCCAGCGTCAACCCGCCGCTCAGGAGCGTGAGGATGTGCAGACCGGCCTCCGAGCCACCGAACGCCTGGATGTCGAGGGCGATGGTCCAGAGGTGAAGCGGGGGCTTGTTGCTCCAGATCTGCGAGTAGAGCACCCGCCCCTTGAGCAGCTCCCTGGCCGCGGCGGCGGCGCCGCCCTCGTCGGTGTACCAGTTCGGCTCGAGGAAGGAGGGCACGCGGAGGAGCGCGAAGAGCGCCAAGGCGGGGGCCGCCCACCGGCCACGCCGGGCCAGGCTGGCGACCGTGCCAACCGCCCTGCTGCGCCGCCATGGAACCGTGGTCATCCTCTCCTCCAGGAGATGAATGGCAGGTCGCCATTCGTCGCCGATCGGAGGATGCTCACCGCCAAATCATGACCGCTTGGTGACGATCCCCTCTACCGCGGACCGCTCCAAGTCTGCCCGGGACGTAAGATTCGCACCGGTGAGGGCACTGTTCGGCTCAATGGTGGTGATCGCTGTCGTCGCGGCGATCGTCTTCGTCATGGGGTTCCTGGGACCGGTGATCGCGGCCGCGGGCCTGGTCCTCGCGGTGATCGTGCTCGCCGATCCCGCCGGTCTGGGAAGCCGGCTCAGGCGCTTCCTCGGCGACAGAAGCCTGCCCGGCATGCGCAGCGCCTCCAGTAGTGCGCTTGCCTTCTCGGCGCTCCTCGTGGCGTACTCGGTGCCGGTTCCCCTGGGAGCATTCGCTTTGAGTCAGCCCCCGGACGCGGGCTCTGTGGCGACCACGAGCAACGTGCCGGTTCAGCCGAGCGCCAGTCCACTCGGACTGCTCCCCGCGCCGACACCGACCGCCGACATGACCGTGCCCCCCGTGCCCACCGCGCCGCCGACGCCGTCGGCCTCCCCGAGCGCCACGTCGGGGCTCGCGTTGTCAGTGACGTCGACGCCGATGCCGCTCATCTCGTTCTCGGCACTGCCCAGCCCGACCCCGACGCCGGTTGCGGTAAACCTCTGCGGCGCGCCGGCCAATCCCTGGGGCTACAACTTCTGCGGCGGCCCGGTGGTGACCGCGGCGTCGAGCAACTTCTGCAAGTACTTTGTCTGCGTCCTCCTGTTCTGGAAGGACGCCGGCAACCTGGTGCAATGCGGCGACGGGATGTACTCCCATGCGGGGGCCTGCTCATCGCACGGCGGTACCAGGCGGTCCCTCCGCGCGTAGTCGCCGCTCGCGCGACGGACGTGGACACGGACGACACGGGCGACTCTGTGTCGCCGGGCCGTCCGCGCCACCGCGGTCCTCTCAGCCGGCGAGGATCGTGCCGGTTCCAGTTGCGCGCCCGATTGCAGGCCCACCGCTGCTGCTGATGGTCACGGTGAACGTCTTGCTGCCGGCCGGTGGCGCGTTGGCCAGCCAGTTCACCGTGATGACTGCGCTGTTCGACCCGGGCGCGATGACCACCGTTCCTGAGGCCGCTGTGTAGTCCACGCCGGCGATCGCGGTCCCGTCGGACGTGGCGTACGCGACGCTGACGGCTGTGCTCTGGGGCGCGGTCAGAGTCACAGTGAAGCCCACGGGCGTCCGGGCCGCGATCGGTACGAGAGCGGAGTCGCCGACCCACAGTTCCTGGGGTACGGTGGCATTGGGCAGGATGGTCGCCTCACCGATGGACCGCCCGAGAATGGCGCCATTCGGGTTGCTGAGGTGGACGAAGTAGCTCTCGTTGTAGTCCTCTCCCCCGAAGCCCCCGCCGTACGCAAAGATCCTCACGATGATCGAGGCATGGGTTGTGTTGGCCGGGAAGGTGACCGTGGCCGGGGTGTGGACCTCATGGAAGTCCTCACTGCAGGTCTTGTCGCCCAGACCACACTGCGTCGTGTACTGAACCGTCACCGGATTGGGCTGGGGCGAGGACAGGGTCAGCGTGTTCCGCAGGGGAATCCCCGGCTTCACATGAGCCTCCACGGCCCCGGCGTCGCCGATCGAGATGACCGGGACGGCTGCGGAGAAAGCGTAGGCGTCAGGGGTGACCACAGTCGGTGAACTCGACCGGTCCTGGACCACGATCGAATCCACCCCGCTGCTCGGCAACGTGGCGGGCGCGGTGTACGTGATGGAGAGTTGACCGTTGCCACCCACCGTGAACAGGGTCGGCGATGAGGTCAGAGGCGTGGCTCCCACGGCGGCATTGCCGCCTCCGCTCGCCGCGACGAAGGACAGGTAGACGGCCGAGTTCGGCATGGCCGCGTCGCCCGCACTTTCAGCGGAGACGGACACTGCGGTGCCGGCACCCGCCGCGAGGCTTCCGCTCGCCGCCACGGGCGAGGGGCTGAAGCGATAGACCGTGCAGTAGACGTAGTGAGTGTCTGTGCTGAGCCTGAATCCGCCTGGCGTACTGGTGGCGTTGATATCCACAAGTCCCTGGCCCTGCGCGGCGGCGGCGGCGTGGTAGGTCACCAGGATCTGCCCGGTCGCATCAGTCGTGCAGGCGATCGCATGGCTTGAAAGGGCGGTGGCACCACCGCACTGAGCGCTCGGAACACTGACCGAGTCGGGGACCGACGTTGTGTAGCTGAGGTACACCACTGTGCTGGGAACACCGGCAGAGCCGCTCTTGAGGCGGAGCGCCGAGGGCAGCGCCTGCCCGGCGGCGAGCGAGCCCGCACTGGCAAGCGGGTCGTGGTCGAAATGCAGGGTGTACGGGGCCGACGCCGACACTGGCATGGCGGTCAGAGACCCCGCTCCGAGGACAACTAGCGCTCCGAGCGCGATCACAACCGGCAGACGTGTCTTCAACGCAATCCCCCCCTGCCCCGGCATCGATCGGCCTGCCCACAGGTTCCGGTCGCTGCGCTAGGAGCGTCTGATCTATTCGCGCATATTGGCGCTCTTGCAACGATCATGCCACAGGCGGATTGTCCGATGCAAGCCGGCCCCTTGCGCCGTGGCCATCGTGGCGCGAATGATGTGTATGAATTGACCGATGCGCTAGGCCTGTGTCATCATCGGTCCGTTCGCGGCACGCGTTGCCAGCCGGTCGACCAACTGAGTGGTCCACAGCGCGCGTCGGGGGACGGGGAGGGGGTTTCAGGTGGGTGCTTTTGATCAGCGACGCGATCGGGGCGCTTTCCGCCACGCTGGACGGGGCGCGTCCGATGCGCGGAGGTCGGCTCGCCTCAGCGCAGCACTGGCTCTCAGCGTTGCTCTGGGACTGGGTGCGATCACCTCGCTGAGCGCAGCAGCAGCCACGCCGCCGCAGCCCACCTTCCTGAAGACGCTGGCGGGCGCCTCCGAGGCACCGATGTACCCCAGCGGCCTGGTGTGGGACGCCCACTCCAACCGCCTCGTTGTCGCCGACACCGGCTACAACCGCATCTCAGTGTTTGCCTCGGACGGGACGTTGATCGAGCAGTTCGGCAGCCTCGGGACGGCCGATGGACAATTCAACACGCCACGCGAGGTCGCCGTGGACGCGGCGTCGAACATCTACGTCGCCGACGCGGCCAACAGCCGGATCCAGGCGTTCACGCCCGCAGGGACCCACCTGTGGACGGCCGGCAAACTGGGCAGCTGCAAGGGATGCCTCAACACACCGATCGGCATCACGTTCGACTTCGCCAACAACGTCCTGCTCGTCGCCGACACCGGTCACTCGGCCATCAAGGCGTTCAGCACTGCGGGCGTCTGGTTGTGGACGTCACCGACGACGTCCGGATTGGCGTCACCCCGAGACGCGGTTCGCGGCCCTGACGGCCGCATCTGGGTGGCCGACTACCATCACCAGCAGGTCAAGGCCTTCCAGGTGACCGCGGCGGGAGTGTGGACGACCACCCCCTCCATCGTGCTGGGCGACGGGCTCTCCGCGGGTCACGGGGTGGGTCAGCTCAACTATCCATACAACGTCCAGTTCAGCCCCGACGGGCGCACGGTGTACGTCGCCGACACCGGCAACGAGCGCATCGCGCGGTGGGATATCAGCCAGAGCCCGCCGGTGTGGCTGGCGCAGTTCGGGAAGCGCTGCCCCAAGGTGTGCCCGGCTCCGCCCGATGACGCTGCCTACTTCCACGCGCTGCGCCGGGTCGCGGTCGATCCTGCGGGCAACATCTGGGCTGCCGATTTCTGGGGAAGCGCGATCCACGAGTTCACCGCGTCGGGTCAGGCGATCTTCGAGATCAATAGCGGCCTGGCGGCGGCGCCCGGCTTCGCGCAGGCATTCGGCGTCACCGTGGGTTCGGACGGCACGACGTACGGAGTCGATCGGCTCAACCAGCGCATCGAGCGCTTCAGCGCTGCCGGCACCTACCTCAACGACAGGGGCATGCGCGGCGTCGCCGCCGGCAGCTTCGCCTGGCCGGAGGACGCCGCCGTCGCCCCTGACGGGACGTTGTGGGTCGCCGACACACGCAATGACCGCCTCCAGCATTTCGCCGCTGATCTCTCCGGCACGCCAACCATCGTCGGCGGCACCGGGACAGCCCTGGGCCAGTTCCACGACATCGAGGGCGTCTCCGTCGACTCCGCGGGCACGGTGTGGGTGGCCGACTCCGCCAACGATCGCATCGAGAGCTACAACCCGGTGACCAAGGTCTTCGCGACTTTTGGTTCGCTCGGCAGCGGCGCGGGCCAGTTCATCAACCCCGAAGCGGTGGCGGTGACGGCAAGCGGCATCTACGTGGCCGACACCAACAACAACCGGGTCCAGGAGCTGACCTTGAGCGGGCAGTGGATCGCGAGCTTCACGACCGGGCTGAACCACCCACAGGGCCTTGCCCTTGCCCCCGACGGCAGCCTCTGGGTGGCCGACTCGATGAACAACCGGGTCGTGCACCTGTCGTCGACCCTGACGGACGTCGGCAACGGCTTCGGCAGCGCGGGCACTGGCAGCCTCAACTTCAACGACCCGCACTCGCTCGCCGTGTCTGGCAGCGTGCTCTTCGTCGCGGACACGTTCAACAATCGCATCCAGGAGTTCACCCTGCCGTAGGGGCTGGTGGCCGCCTCCGGATCAGTCGGAGGCGGCCACCAGGAGCGCGGGGGCGATCACCGCCGCAAGCTCCTCGCGGCAGCGGGCGCAGACCGCGATGGCCCTGCCCCCAGCAACCCGCGCCAGCTGCGTGGCGTGGGCACGGCAACCCTGGACCTGGCAGCGGTCGTCGTCGAGGCGGCCCTGTCCTTGGGGACTGCGGGCTGTCGCCGGGGCGAACCTGGACCGCGGGCTGCCCAGCAGCTCCCGAAGTCCTCGGGCCGCGAGCATCGAGTCGTGCCGGAGAGTGCTCGGAGAGATGCGCATCAGATTCCTCACCTCATCTGCGTCCATCTGTTCTATGCGGGCGTTGTACACCATCGGCGTCCGCGAGCATCGCCAAGAGGACCATGTGCCGGATGGGCTGATCGAGACCTGCAACAACCGTTAACCCGACCCTCATCCCTCTCACCCCGGCTCAGGGCGCGTCAGTCCAGCGGGTGGCCGGACACTGAGATGGTCCCGAGGATGGCCTCCAACTCCTCGCCGCACCTGGCGCAAACGGCGATCTCACTGCCGTCGGATCGCAGCACCACACGCGTGGCACGAGCACCACAGCCCTCGACGCGACACCGATCGACGGGCCCGCGTGACCCCGCATACCCGTGGCCTTCGAGTGCGACCTCGCGGTCGCGGCCGTGACCGATTCTCCCGGCGACGCCGCGTAAGGCGGCGGTGAGGAGCAGGTGGGGGGAACGCATATCAGGGTGCTCACAGGAATGCCGGTGCGTGGCGGGATCGTAGTGGGCATTCCCGAATTTGTGGTCATGTGTGCGCACACTCGCGCCGAGCGCGGCAGCCTAGACTCGGTTCTTGTTCCCCGGGCGGGACACGCCGCCGGCGAGGAGAGTTGATGCGAGTGGTGGTGACCGCGCCGCGCAGCCGGCTGGGCAGGGTGATGACCCGGCGCCGAAGTGGCGGCGCCACGTGGGGAGCGGAGCGCTGAGGCCGGTCCCCCGCCTGCTGCCGTTCGTCGTCTTTGCGGCAGGCGCGGCGTCTCTCGCCATCGAGATCTGCGCGTCGCGCCTGCTCGCCCCCTACTTCGGCAACACCACGGTGGTGTGGGCCAACGTCATCGGTCTGATTCTCGTGTACCTCTCGGTCGGCTACTGGCTGGGTGGCCGAATCGCCGACCGGCGACCCGAGCCGCGCGTGCTCGGCGCGGTCCTTCTCATGGCTGCGGCCGCGACCTGCGTCCTGCCGTTCATCGCCCATCCCTTCCTGCAACTCGCCCTCCAGGGCTTCAGCGCGCTCAGCATCGGCGTGGTCGCGGGGTCCTTCTTCGCGACCCTTCTTCTCTTCAGCGTGCCGGTGTCACTGCTCGGCATGGTGTCGCCCTTCGCAGTGCGCCTGGCGGTGCGCGACGTGAGCACCGCCGGCAGCGTGAGCGGACGATTGTCATCGCTGACCACGCTGGGGGCGATCGTCGGAACTTTCGTCCCAGCCCTTGTGCTCATCCCCGCGGTGGGCACGCAGCGCACGCTGCTGTGCGCGGCGTTGGTCACCAGCGTGGCCGCCTTCCCGCTGCTCCCTCGCCGCGCCCCGATCGTGACCGTGGTGGTGGTGGGCCTCATGCTCATCCCGCCAGGGGCGGTGAAGCCGGTTGCCGGGGCGGTGCTCGAGCGCGAGACCCTCTACCAGTACGTCCAGGTCGTCCACACCGCCGACGGGCGCACCGCCCTGCGCCTCGACGACGGCATCGCCGACCAGTCGGTCTATCGGCCGGGCACCGTCCTGACCGGCGGCGAGTGGGACATGCCGCTGGTGGTGCCGGTGCTGCTCGGCCACCCCATGCGTCGCGTGCTCATCATCGGCAACGCCGGCGGCACCATGGCGCGCGCCATTGCGCACGAATATCCCGGCGTGCAGATCGACGGCGTCGAGCCCGACCCGGAGGTCACCGACATCGGTCGCCAGCTGATGGGCATGGCAGAGGTGCCCGGTCTGCACACCATCGACGGCGACGGTCGGGCCTGGCTGGCGACCACGCAGACCCGCTACGACCTCATCGTGGTGGACGCCTACCAGCAGGCCTACGTGCCCTTCTGGCTGGTGACCCAGGAGTTCTTCAACCTGGCGCGCTCGCACCTCGTCGCCGGCGGTGCCATCGCGTTCAACATGGCCCGCGTCCCTGGTGACGACCGCCTCGGCGAGGCGGTCAGCGGCACCCTGGCCACCATCTTCCCGGACGTGCGGATCTGGCCGGCGCTCAGCTTCAACGAGCTGGTCATCGGGTTCGACCAGCCGGTGTCCGGGCCGGCCCTGCGGTCCCGGCTGGCCGCCCTGCCCGTGGAGCTGCGCGCGCTCGGACCGCTCGTCTCCACCCAGCTGTTCAGGGTGGCGCCGGCGAAGGATCCGCTGACTGACGATCGTGCCCCCGTGGAATGGCTGACCGATCGTGCCCTGTTGGAGGAGATCGCCGCCGGCGGCCACTTCTCCGAGAACCTCCTGCCCACGCACCCGTGATGAAACCAGCAAAGGCAGGTCTTAAGACCAAGGACGCAGGGGCGCGCGCCGCCATCTCGCCGACCATTGACAACGCCATGACAACAGGCGGCCGCTAGGCTGCGATGACCATGACCGCGCCCGACCGTGGCGGCGCACCGCCCGCGACCGAACCGCGCACGAGCACGCCGCGACGCCGCCTCCTGCGCCGGCTCTTGAAGAACGAGGTCGCGCGCTTCGCGGCGGGCGGACTCGTTGCCGCCTGCCTTGTGGCAGCGGGTACGTTCGTCGTGGTCAGCCGCGACGCAGAGGTCCAGGCGATCGGCCACGCCAAGGACATCACCCAGGTCGAGGGGATCGGCATCGTCGAGCCCGCCCTCAGCGACTCGCTGCTCAGCGGCGACCCCGCCTCGATCGCCGCCCTTGACCGCATCGTCCGCCAGCGCATCCTCAGTGGCGATGTCGTTCGAGTGAAGTTGTGGACCGCCGCCGGCACGGTCATCTACTCCGACGAGCCGCGCCTCATCGGGCGGCGGTTCACCCTCGACAGCGCCGAACTCGCCTCGATCAGAAGCGGCGCCGCCGACGCGGGTGTCAGCGACCTCACCGACGCCGAGAACCAGTACGAGCGCGGCTTCGGCAAGCTGCTCCAGGTCTACCTGCCTGTGCGCACACCGGCGGGGGTCCCGCTGCTGTTCGAGACCTACCAGCGCTACCAGGCGATCACCCAGTACCAGCAGTCGGTGTGGTCGTCGTTCCTGCCGGTGCTGGTGATCGGCCTTGCGCTGCTGTTCGTGCTGCAGATCCCGCTTGCGGTCGGCATGGCGCGGCGCCTGCGCACCTCGCTCGCCGAGCGCGAGCGGCTGCTCGAGCGGGCCATCAACGCATCGGAACAGGAGCGGCGGCGGATTGCGCGCGACCTCCACGACGGCGTGGTGCAACGGCTGGCGGCGGTCACGTTCTCGCTGAGCGCCCTGGCACGGCGAGTGGTCATGACCAACGGGGGCAGTCCGCCACCGAGCTCGGTCGCCCCAGACGTCGCCCAGGCTGCCGGCGAGACACGAGCCGCGATGCGGGAACTGCGCACACTGATCGTGGAGATCGCTCCGCCCAACCTGCACGCCGAAGGCATCGACAACGCCCTGCGCGACCTGCTCGAGCCGCTCTCCCAGAGCGGCATCGCGGTGAGCCTCGACGCCCCCCACCACACCGCGCTGCCCGCGGCGACGACCACGCTGCTCTTCCGCGTCGCCCAGGAGGCGCTGCGCAACTCCGGGAAGCACGCACAGGCAACCCACGTGGACGTGCACCTGCGCAACGAGGGCGGCGGCGTGCGTCTCGAGATCGCCGACGACGGCAGGGGTTTCAGCCCCACCGACCTCGACTCCCGGCGGCGCGACGGCCACGTCGGTCTCAGCCTGCTCCGCGATCTCGTGGCGGACGCGGGCGGGTCGCTGCACGTGGAATCGCACCCCGGCGGTGGGACGCGCGTCTCGGTCAAGGTGCCGGCATGAGCGGCACACCCATCCGCCTCGTGATCGTCGACGACCACCCCCTGGTGCGACGCGGACTGTGCGAATTGTTCGCCGCCGAAGGCGACATCGACGTGGTCGACGCCGTCGGCGACGGTGACGAGGCCGTGAGGAGCGTGCTGGCGCTGCAGCCGGACGTCGTCCTCATGGATGTGTCCATGCCCGACATCGACGGCATCGAGGCGACGCGCCGCGTGCTGGCGGTGCGCCCGGAGACACGCGTGGTCATGCTCACCTCCTTCGCAGAGCACGAGCGCGTCATCGAGGCCCTGGACAGCGGGGCGATCGGGTACATCCTCAAGGACGCCGAGAGCGACGAACTCGTGCGCGGCGTGCGTGCCGCCGCCGCCGGCGACTCGCCCCTGTCGCCACGCGCCGCCCGCGCCCTGGTCACCGCTCGCCGTGGGCGGCGGCCGTTCGAGGAGCTGACCGCCCGCGAGCTCGACGTGCTCAAGCTCGTGGCGCGTGGCCTCAGCAACAAGCAGATCGCCTGGCGGCTGGCCATCAGCGAGAAGACGGTGAAAGCGCACATGACCAGCATCTTCGGCCGTATCGGCGTCGGCGATCGNNCGACCACCGTCGCCACCAACTCCACGGGCGGGAGCGCCGCGACGCAATCCGCGGGCGCCAGCGTGACGGTCGCCTCGGCGACGGTGAGCGGGCACGGGCTCGTCCTGGTCGCGGGCTTCAACAAGATGACCCTGTATCAGTTCGACAAGGACGTCGCGGGCAGCGGCACGAGTATGTGCACCGGTGGTTGCATCGCCACCTGGCCGCCGCTCACAGTGCCGAGCGGGACGACACCGACGGCGGCCGCGGGAATCACCGGGCAGTGGGGGACGCTGACACGTCCCGACGGCAAGGGCGTCCAGGTGATGTACAACGGTCGGCCGCTGTACTTCTACTCCGGGGACACCAAGCCCGGCGACGCCACGGGCAACTACCCGCACTGGTCGAGCGTGTCCGCAACCTCGGGCGGAGCGGCCGCCGCGCCCACGACGGCGGCCGGCACAAGCAACCCGTACGGGTATTGATCCCGGAGCGTCAGCGCTCCGTCAGATGACCCCCTGAGCGATCGCCGATTCGATCCACGGCACCACCTCCTCGAGCATCTCGTCGAGCGAGGTGGTCGCCTCGAATCCGAGGACGGTGCGGGCCTTGCTGATGTCGGGGATGCGACGCTGCACATCGTGCTCGAACGGCGTATCCGACACGTACCTGAACGGCTCGTCAGCGCCGCGGATGCGGTGCCAGATCTTCTCGGCCAGCTCGAGCACGGTGGTGCTCTCCGCGGTGGAGAGGTTGAAGTCGTCGTTGAGCGCACGGGCATGCTCCATGGCGGTGACGATGCCGCGGGCGAGGTCGCCGCCGTAGGTGTAGTGGCGCGTCTGCTCGCCGCTGCCGAGGATGTGGAGCGGATCCTGACCCCTGACCACCTTCTGTACGAGGTCGGGAACCACGTGGCTCATGGCCAGCTTGACGTTGCCGCTGAGGATCTCGACATCGCCGAGTGCGCGTCCCTCGCCGATCCCCACGCAGTTGAACGGGCGCACAATCGTGTAGGGAAGCTGGTACTGGTCCCACGCCGCGCGCGCGTAGTACTCGACCGCGAGCTTCTGGAAGCCATACGACGACAGCGGCGGCGGGATCTGCCGCTCCGAGCCCTCCACCGACGGCCACGACGTCGCCGACTCGAACACCATGGAGCTGCTGATGTACGTGACCTTCTGCAGGGTTCCGGCCCGGTGCGCGGCGACGGCCGCGTCACAGGACGCGGCCATGATGCGCTCGTTGGTCGCGAGAAGGTCGTACGCATAGGTGTGGAAGTACGAGATGCCGCCGATCATGGCGGCGCCGGCGATGAGGTGATCGCAGCTGCTGAGCAGCTCGGTGATCAGACTGACGTTGCGCGCGTCGCCCTCCACGAAGGTGTAGGCGGGGCTGTCGTCGTATGACTTGGCGACCCGCCCGTACTTGGAGAGGTTGTCGACACCGACGACGGTGTGACCGTGCCTCAGCAACTCCTCGACGATGTAGCCGCCGATGAACCCCTGCGAACCGGTGAGAAGGACTCTGCTCACGTCCCCGCCTCCGTGTCGTCTTGGTCGCTCTTCCAGGAGTGTGGCTGCACCCGGTACCCGCTGCGCAGTGGCTGGCGGCGCCGCCCGAGGCTGGCGAGATACCAGCGCAGGTAACGGGGAATCCATTCGCGAACCTTGAAGTTCGACTGCCCGTGGCTGCGGTCGAGCCAGATGGTGGGGATCTCCGCGATGGGCAGTCCGCGCCGGTGAGCCTTGGCGACCATCTCGATGCCCAGCTCGAAGCCCGCGTCGGACGCGATGCCGACCTCGCGGATGAAATCGGTGGAGTACGCCTTGAAGGAGTTGGTGGGATCGTGCGTGCCCACGCGCGCGACGAGGTGGAGTGACAGCCCGGCCAGGCGTGAGATGAGCCCCTTGAGGCGCGGGCCTCCGACCTGCTGGCCGCCGCGCATGTAGCGCGACGCTGCGGCGACGACCACCCCGCGCTCCACCAACCGGGTGAGCTGATCGATCTGCATGGGGTCGTCGGAGCCGTCGGCCATGGTGACCACCGTGACGTCGGCGGCGGCGTGCTCGATGCCGCAGCGCATCGCCGCCGCCGGTCCACGGCCCTCGGTGTTGAGCAGCGGCACCACCCGGCGGTCACGACCGGCGTACGCCTTGACGTACGGGGCTGTGGTGTCATCGGGGGTGTCGTACACCACCAGCACCTCGCACGGCAGCTTCACCGACTCGAGGATGCGGTCGAGACAGTCGTCGATCTCCGCGCCTTCGTTGTAGGCCGGGATGACGATGGAGACGCGTGGCCTCATATGAGCACGCCGTCGCCGCGAACGTTGAAGACGTCGATCACGGGCGCGGCGATGTCGAGCGTCGCGTATCGCCGGTGCGGCGCACCGATGATCACCAGGTCGGCGCTGGCGAGGAGCTCCTCCTGCGAGACGAGGTCGGGATCGGTGGCGACGTAGGGGTCGGCGCAGAGGACGCGGCGCGCCTTGAAGGTGAGGATGCGCTTGAGCTTGTACGCCAGCGACGAGCGGATGTCGTCGGACTCTGCCTTGAACGCGGTGCCGAGGATGCCGACAGTTTTCGTGGCAAGGTCGAAGCGCCTCTCGGCGCGCGCCACCACGTACAGGGGCAGACCCTCGTTGATCATCATGCTGGTGTGGCCGAGCGTGAACTGGTTGTTGTTGAAGGCGGCCAGCTGCATGGTGTCCTTGAACAGGCACGGCCCGGCTGCGAAACCCGGTCCCGGCATGTCCGCGGCGCGCGGGTAGTTGGTCATCAGCGCGCTGCGGATTCGCTCGAAGTCCAGGCCGAAATCGTTGGCCATCATGTAGAGCTGGTTGGCCGCGGCGAAGCGAATGTAGCGCCACGTGTTGGTGAAGAGCTTGGCCAGCTCCGCCTCCTCGGGCTCCAGTTCGATGAGCTGGGGCGCCAGTCGCTCGAACAGGCGCCGTGCGCCGGCCATCCCCTCGGGGGTGTGCGCGGAGATGATCTGGGGAAGCTCGCGCAGCTCCTTCATCGACCTGCCCTGGGCGATGCGCTCGGGACAGAAGCAGACCGGGTTGTCCAGGCCGCGCCCCGCCAGGTAACGCTCGACGAGGGCGGTGACGCCGGGGTAGATGGTGCTGCGCAGCACGATCGTCTGCCCGGGGCGGAGGTGGCCGGCGAACTCCGCGATGGCGGTGACCACCGCGTTGGGGTTGGGGTTGAGGTGCTCGTCGACGGGCGTGCCGATGACCACCACCACGTACTCCGCGCCGGCGATCACCTCGGGACTTGTCGTCGCCATCAACCGCGACGCCGCACGCAGAGAGGCGAGCGGCGCCTCGGCGCCGTCCTCGTCGAAGGGCAGACGTCCCTCATTGACGATGTCGACGGCGGCCTGGTTGGTGTCGACGAGCGCGACGCGCATCCCGCACTCTCCGAGCGCGATGCCCAGGGGGAGGCCGACGTGACCACAGCCTCCCACCACCACGACGTCGTGTTCGAACGGCGCACCGGATGCGGCAATGGCTTCGGCCGGCGCTCGAGCAGGAGTCGAGGCGTGGGTGGACATCGAGAGAAGCCTCACATGGGAAGGGGAGATGCCCCGACTTGACTGGCCGCATCGTAGCGGGTGGCGGGTTTTCGACGAGCGAGATCCGGCGGGCAGACGGGCCACGGCGTGGTTGTTCCTCACCCACCCGGGGCCCTCTCTGCTGGTCACGATCGTCCTTGTTGCGGCGGCAGGACTGCTGACCCGACACCTCCCCTCGGCGCGCACCGCGGTGGGCCTGACACTGCTGATGCTGCCCGCCCAGCTCGCCATCGGCGCGCTCAACGACTGGGCGGACGTCGACGCTGACCGTGCCGCCAAGCCCTTCAAGCCCATCGTCCGCGGCGCCGTCTCGCGCAATGCCGCCCTGACCGCGGCGCTGGCCGGGTTCGTGGTCTCACTGGCGACCGCGGCCTGGCTGGGGCTCGACGTCCTGGCCGCTGCGCTGCTTGCAGTCGGCGCCGGGGTCTCGTACGACCTCTGGCTCAAGCGCACCCCCGCCGCCGTGCTGGCGTGGTGGGCCGGGTTTGCGACGGTCCCGCTTCTCGCCATGGTGATCACCGGCCGTCTCCGCGGAGCGGTGGCGGAGGTGCCGCTGGCGGGCCTTCTTGCGCTCAGCCTGCACCTCGCCAACGGCCTCCCGGACGCCGACGGTGACCGCCTCGCGGGGGCGATGACGCTGGCCTCTGAACTGGGGCCAGGGCGATCGAGGTCGGTCATCGGCGCGTCGCTGCTGGTCGCGGCTGTGGCCATGGTGTTGGCGCGATCAGCGCTGGGCCAGGACAACCTCGCCTTCCTCGCAGCCGGCCTCACCGCGGTGGGAGCGCTCGTGGTCGTCCTCCCCCACGCGGTTCGGCGCCTGGCCTTCCCGCTGCTCGCACTGCTCGCCGGCGCTGCCACGGTCACCTGGCTCGCGGCATTGCCCGCGGCGGCGGGGTGACGGCGCCGGCCTTGGGGGCCGTCTGAGTACAGTCAGTGTCGTGGTCCCCGAGGAGAGCGACGCCGCCCCGCAGTTTGTCGCGCCCGACGTGTCGGAGGAGCATCCGGAGAGCGAGAACTGGATCTGGATGGGCAAGCACCGCCCGGCGATCCCTCGCGCGCTGGTGGAGCTGATGGCCTCCGGGTGGGCTCCCGGTGGCGCAGCTTCGACCCCCCGCCACCCGGCGGCGGACAATTTCGCGGCGCGCCGGGCTGAGCTGTCGGCCCGGTTCGCCGGCAGGAACCTGGTCATCCCGACTGGGCCGCTGAAGGTGCGGTCCAACG
Organism: Candidatus Dormiibacterota bacterium; assembly: GCA_003153125.1. Lineage (GTDB taxonomy): Bacteria > Chloroflexota > Dormibacteria > Aeolococcales > Aeolococcaceae > Aeolococcus. The sequence goes on from PLWW01000045.1 coordinate 23,064, forward strand.
ACACGTACTACCGCTTCCGCCCCGGCACAGACCTGTTCTGGCTCAGTGGCGCGATGGAGCCGGACACGGTGCTGATCATGAGTGCCGGCGGCGACGGCCACACCGCCACCCTCTATGTCGAGCCGCGCAGTGACCGCTCGTCGCACGAGTTCTTCACCGACGCCGCCTACGGCGAGCTGTGGACGGGTCCGCGGCTGGGACTTGCCGAAACCTCCGCTCACCTCGGGGTGGCCACCGCTCCACTCGCCGGCCTCGCCGCCGCCCTGGCGCGATTGCCCGCGGACAGCATCGCCGTCGCCCGCGACGTCGACTCACGGCTCGACTCTGATTTGTCGGCTGGAGACTCCGACGAGGAGCTGGTCGCCGCGCTGTCCGAGATGCGGCTGGCCAAGGACCCGTTCGAGGTCGCCATGCTGCAGCAGGCTGTCGACTCCACCATCCGTGGGTTCGAGGACATCGTGAGGGCGCTTCCCGACGCCATGGAGTCGGGCGAGCGGGTGGTCGAGGGTGCTTTCAACACCCGCGCGCGCCTCGAGGGCCACGACACCGGCTACGACACGATCGCCGCGTCCGGCTCCCACGCCACCATCCTTCACTGGATGCGCAACGACGGCGAGGTCAACTACGGCGACCTGCTCCTCGTCGACGCCGGGGTGGAGTGCCGCCAGCTCTACACGGCCGACGTCACCCGCACCCTGCCCGTCTCGGGCCGGTTCACCAGCGAGCAGCGCGAGGTCTACGAGCTCGTGCTCGAGGCGCAGCAGGCGGCCATGGCGGAGGTCCGGCCCGGCGTCCCGTTCATGGCGCCCCACCGCGCCGCCACCCGCGTCCTCGCTGAGGGACTGCGCCGCCTCGGCATCCTCACCGTGGACCCGGAGGAGGCCCTGCGGCCGGATCGCCAGCTCCATCGGCGCTGGACCCTTCACGGCACCAGCCACATGCTGGGGCTCGACGTCCACGACTGTGCCAACGCCCGCGACGACCAGTACCACGGCGACCTCCGCCCGGGCTATGTGCTCACGATCGAGCCGGGCCTGTACTTCCAGACCGACGACCTCACCGTGCCGGAGCGCTACCGCGGCATCGGTGTGCGCATCGAGGACGACGTGCTGGTCACCGACGACGGCTTCCGCAATCTCTCCGAGGCGCTGCCCCGCGATCCCGACGAGGTCGAGGCATGGATGGCCCGCCTCGGCGCCCGCGGCTAATCGAGGCGCGAGAACGCCAGGCAGGCGTTGTGGCCACCGAAACCGAACGAGGTGCTGATGGCCAGGTCGATGCGTTGCGCACGTCCCACGTTGGGCACGTAGTCGAGGTCGCACTCCGGGTCGGGCTCCTCGAGGTTGATCGTCGGCGGCACAAACTGGTCGCGGATGGCCAGCACCGAGATGATCGCCTCCAGCGCGCCCGCGGCCCCGAGCAGGTGCCCGTGCATCGACTTGGTTGAGGACATGGGCACGGTCGCCGCCACCTCGCCGAGAGCTGCCTTCATGGCCCTGGTCTCCGCGGCGTCGTTGAGCTGCGTGCTGGTGCCGTGGGCGTTGATGTAGCCGACGTCTGCCGGCGTGGCGTGGGCACGGTCGAGCGCGCGCAGCACGCTGCGGCGGGCCCCGTCACCGTTCGGCTCAGGCGCTGTGATGTGTGATGCGTCCGCCGTGGCGCCGTACCCGCTCAACTCCGCGTAGATGTGTGCTCCGCGCCGCTGCGCCGCCTCGTACTCCTCGAGAATGACAATCGCAGCCCCTTCCCCCATGACGAAGCCGTCGCGGCTGCGGTCGAAGGGTCGTGAGGCGCGCTCCGGCTCCTCGTTGCGAGTCGACAGTGCCTGCATGGCGTTGAACGAGCCCACGCCGAGTGCGCATACGGAGGCCTCGGTGCCGCCGGCGATGACCGCGGTGGCATCGCCCCGGCGGATCCACTCCGCGGCCTCACCGAGGGCATGGGCGGCTGATGCGCACGCGCTGACCACCGCGAAGTTGGGTCCTTTGGCGCCGTGCTCGATGGCGATCATGCCGGCCGGCATGTCGGCGATCATCGAGGGAATCGTGAACGGGGAGACGCGGCGCACCCCCTGCTGGTGGAGGTTGAGCGTGGCGCGCTCCAGAAACTCGAGACCCCCCACCCCGGAGGCGACCAGGACGCCCGCGTCCTCGCCGATCGCAGCGACGTCGAGCCCGGAGTCCGCGACCGCCTCGCGCGCGGCGACGAGCGCGAGCTGGATGCAGCGGCTGCTGCGCCGCGCCTCCTTGACCCCGAGGACGGCCGCTGGGTCGAAACCCTTGACCTCCGCAGCGAAGCGCGTGGGCAGCTGCGAGGCATCGAACTGCGTGATCGGGCCCACGCCGCTCCTGCCGGCGCGGCACGCCGCCCACGTCGAGGCCACGTCGTTGCCCAGTGGGCTGATCGCCCCCATCCCGGTGATCACGATCCGCGCGCGGCCGTTGCCGTTGCTGCCTGTCATTGCTCTCCCTGGGCCTGCGCCGGCGGGTGCAGCGGCGCACCCTGTGAGTGGTAGCCGCCGTCGACATGGATCACCTCGCCGCTGATACCACGCGCCATGTCGCTGAGAAGGAACACGGTGGTGTCGGCGACCGGGCCGGCGTCGGCCGCATCCCATCCTAGCGGGGCCTGCCCGGACCACGCGTCCTTGAGGGTACTGAACCCCGGAATCGACTTGGCGGCGACGGTTTCAAGCGGCCCGGCGGACACGGTGTTGACGCGCACGTGACGCGGACCGAGGTCGCGCGCCAGGTAACGGCCGATCGCCTCCAGGGCTGCCTTGGCGGGGCCCATCCAGTCGTACAGGGGCCACGCCAGCGTGGCGTCAAAGGTGAGTGAGACCAGCGCTCCGCCTGTTGATGGCATGAGTGGCACAAACTCGGCGGCCAGTGTCTTCAGCGAGAAGCTGCTCACCTGCATAGCGGTGGCCACGGACGCCCATGGCGTCTCCATGAAATGGCCGCCGAGGCAGTCCGCCGGGGCAAAGCCGATGGCGTGGACGACGCCGTCGATCGACCCGCCCTGGTCGCGCATGGCGGCGGCCACGGCGCGCACCTGCTCGACGTCGGTGACGTCCATCTCAAACACGGCGGGCGCCGGGTCCAGTCGTTTGGCGCTGCGCCGGGTGATGCTCATGGCGCGGCCGAACGAGGTGAGCAGCACCTCGGCGCCGTTGGCCTGGCACGCCTGCGCGATGGCGAAGGCGATGCTCTTGGGTGTGAGCACCCCGGTGACCAGGATGCGCTTTCCGGCCAGGATCCCATCAGGGCGTGCGACGACGACGACGTTGGCGCTTCTTGCCATGCTGGTCACAGAGTCCTCGTGCGGACGGGGGGTTACGCCGCCGCCCGCGTGATGGCGAGCATGCGCTCGTGCCAGGCGGGGGCCCCCGCCAGGATGTCACCACTGCGAAAGACGGCGTCCTCGTCGCCGGCCCAGTCGGTCACGACGCCGCCGGCCTCGCGGACGAGCAGGCTCCCCGCGGCGATGTCCCACAGTGCCAGGTTGAGCTCGAAGAACCCCTCCCAGACCCCCGACGCGGAGTAGGCGAGGTCGAGGCTCGCCGCGCCGGCACGGCGCAGGTCCTCGAAGCTCTCCATCGCGGCGGTCATCACGGGGATGTAGCGGGGACGGTTCTTTGCGCTGCGGAACGGGAAGCCGGTGGCCACCACCCCGTCCCCCGGCGACGCGGTGATGTCGAGACGGCGCCCGGCCCCGTCGAAGGCGCCTTCACCTGCGACTGCCGACCACTCGCCCCCGGTCAGAGGGGCCGTGACCACGCCCACCCGTGGCACGCCGTGCTCCACCAGGGCGATGGACACGCCAACCTCAGGGAAGCCCCGGAGGAAGTTGGTGGTGCCGTCGAGAGGATCGACCACCCACATCCGAGCTGACACCTCTCCGCCGCTCTCCTCGGCCAGCACGTCGATGGAGGGATCGGCCTCGCGCAGCACCGCGAGCGCCGCCGCCTCGGCGGCGCGATCCACGGCGGTGACGTAGTCGCCGGCTCCCTTGCGCTCAGTGTGGAGCGGCGCGGCGTCGTGGCGCGCCGCTCGGATGACGACTGCGGCGGCGCGGGCTGCTGTCAGGGCGACGTCGCGGAGTTCGCTTTGGGAGAGCACCGGGTGAGGGTACCGACTCGCCTCTGCGAGGGTCGGCGCCGGCGCGAACGACGGCTAGCGTGCGCGCGACACGCGCAGGATGGGGGCGGCGGGCGGCAGCGAAAGCAGGGCCCCGCCGGCGCCACCGTCGCTGAGCAAGCGCTCGATGGCAGTGCCCGTGATCGGGTGGGAGAGGTGGTACCCCTGGCCGAGGTGGCATCCGAGCACGCGTAGGGTCGCCAGCTGCTCGGCGTTCTCGATGCCCTCGGCGATCATGGTCAGGCGCAGGGCACTGCCGATGCCGACGATGGCGCGGGCGAAGTCGCCCTCGTCCTCCGAGTTGCTGAGGTCGTCGACGAAGGGCTTGGCGATCTTGAGGATGTCGACGGGGAGACGGCGCAGGTAGCTCAACGAGGAGTACCCGGTGCCGAAGTCGTCGATGGCGATGCGGATGCCGGCGCGCTTGAGCTCGGCGAGCTTGGCGATGCTGGCACCGGCGTGGGCGCCCTCGAGGACGATGCTCTCGGTCAATTCAAGCACCAACGACGACGCGGGCAGGCCACTCTCGGCGACCACCTCGAGCACCTGGTCGACGAAGCCGGGCTGCTGAAGCTGGCGCGCGGAGATGTTGACGCTGACCCAGAGCGGCGTGTCGGTGGGGTAGGCCTCCTGCCAGCGCCGGGTGGCCGTGCATGCCTTGCGCAGGACGCGACTGCCGAGCGCGAGGATCACTCCCGTCTCCTCGGCGGTGGCGATGAAGTCGTCGGGCGCGACCATGCCCCGGGTCGGGTGACGCCAGCGCACCAGGGCCTCGGTGGCCACCAGCCTGCCGTCGCCGATGTTGAAGATGGGCTGGTAATGCACCCCGAACTCGTCGGCCGACACGGCCCGCTCCAGGTCGGCGCGAAGGCGGTGGCGAGCGACGATCTCCGCCTCCATGCCGGCCATGAACAGGACGTGGCGGTTCTTGCCCGCCCCCTTGGCCGCATACATGGCAACGTCGGCGTGACGCATCAGGCGGCTGGCGCCGTCGGTGTCATCGTCGGAGATGGCGACGCCGATCGACGCATGCACGATGACCGCCTGGCCGGCGATGGGGAAGGGCTCGACGAGGCCCTCGAAGATCCGGTCGGCGACGGCTTGCGCCTCCGCCGGGGACTCGATGTCCTCGATGAGGACAGCGAACTCGTCGCCACCGAGCCGTGCGGCGGTGTCAGGGCGCCTCAAAGAGTTGCGCAGACGTTCGGCGACCCCCACGAGGAGCTGGTCGCCTGCGGAGTGGCCCAGAGTGTCGTTGACCGCCTTGAAGTCGTCGAGGTCGATGAAGAGCACAGCCACCGGCTTGCCGGTGCGAATGCGCCGCAGAAGGGCGTGGTCGATGCGGTCGGTGAAGAGCGAGCGGTTGGCGAGGTCGGTCAGCGAGTCGTGGAAGGCCTGGTGGGAGAGCTGCTCCTGCAGCTGGGTGAGGCGGGCGATCGACTGGACGAGGCGGCCGTTCTCCAGCGTGGAGCTGGTCTGGATGGCCAGCGACTGGAAGAGGTGGAGGTCACGCTGGTCGAAGCTCCGTCCGCTGACATGGCTGCCCACCATGAGGCTGCCGACGATGCGCGAGCGGCCGCGCAAGAGGGCCACCATCGCCTGGTCGATGTGGCGACGGTTGAGCACGTCGCGTGAGCTCGGTGACGCGCTGCTGCGATCGATGATCACCCCGTCGGAGTCGGCCTCGAGGATGTCGTCGAGGTCGTTGAGTTCGATCGGCACCATCATCTCGGTGCCGGCGGGATCGCCGGCGCGCACGCTGGTGCGGTAGGCCTTCTCGCCCGGCGACGATGGGTAGATGGTGAGCTGCGCCACCTGCGCCTCGAACATCTCCCGCGCCCCCCCGATCAGGCCGACGATGGCGGACTCGAGCTCGTGGGACTGACTGAGTGCCTCATCCGCGCCACGGAGGAACTCCGCGACGCGGCGCTCGCGGCGCTCGATGAGCAGGCTGCGGAAGCCACCGAGCAGGACCACGCCGAAGAGCGACACCAGGATCACGCCGGCGGGGTCGGTCCACAGCACTCCGACGGCCATGAGCCCGTACGCCGCCGCCGCCGCGGTGCCCGCGATGGCCAGCCCCACATTCTCGGCCGCACCCTTGCCCGTCAGCCTCCCGTCCCGGAGGGCCACGGCGAACGAGGTGGTCAGGCTGGCGAGGATGAGCACCGCGGCCACAGCGCCCACGGCGAGGTACGCGCGCCAGCCTAGGTGCCCGGCCGCGCCGACGACGCCGATGACCGCCCGGAAGGCCAGCGCGGCCGCCGCTGAGAACAGCGAGAACTGGGCGATGCCGAAGGTGGTGGAGGCATTGAGCAGCTCCCTGCGGCTGACGGCCGCGGCGATCGCCCCGACGAGGAAGGCGGTGATGATCGTCGAGGGCGCGGAGAAGAAGAGGCCGAGCACCAACGGCGCGGCCGACATGCCCACGGGTGGCGTGCTCCGGCGCATCGCGACAGCCACCGGCCAGCGCTCGGTGATGAAGAAGAGCACCGCCAGTCCCCAGGTCGGCAGCGCGTACCAGGTCGAGACTACCGGTAGCGGATAGAGCACCCGGATCCACAGCGCGATGGCGGGCACCATGAGCACCGTCGAGAAGAGGCGCAGGCGTATGGTGGGTCCGACCCACGGTCCATCCGGCTGCGGGGTCGAGGCCGTGTTCGGCTGGCTGGACACCGCAGACGTCACGCTCAGTCAACTCCCTTCGAACGGGTTTTTGTCATTGTCGCGAGCACCGTCGCGGACTCGGTCACGTCGTGGTTACTGTTCGACGATCAGAGGCGACGGTGAATCGGACACTGGGGGCGGCATGGTTGCGGAAATCCTGGTGGGAACCTGCAACTGGGCCGACCACACGGATTTCTATCCGCTCGAGCTGGAGCGGGGACGGCGACAGCGCGAGAAGTTGAGCTACTACGCGCGCTACTTCCCGATGGTGGAGATCGACACCAGCTTCTACGGCACCCCTCGCCCTGCTGTGGTCGACGGGTGGGTGGCACGCACACCGGAGCGGTTCCTCTTCAACATCAAGGCGTTCCGCAGCCTCACCCGGCACGAGCGTGAGGCGGGACAGCCGCGGCGACCCACCGACGATGAGGTGCGCGATTTCCTCGCCGCCCTCGTGCCCCTGCGACAGAGCGGCAAGCTGGGGGCCGTCCACTACCAGTTCCCCCCGTGGTTCACCAGCACGCCCGCGGCGCGTGACGTCCTCCTGGAGACCAGGGAGCGGCACCCCGACGACATCGTCGCCATCGAGTTCCGCCACCGGAGCTGGTTCGACAACGACGCGTGGCCGGCTACCGAGGACCTGCTCCGCGAGCTCGACTGCGTCTACGTCGGGGTCGACGCGCCCCAACTCGGCAGCGGCACCGCTCCGCCGATCCTGGCGATCACCTCGGAGAAGCTGTGCATCGCGCGTTTCCACGGTCGTAATCGCAGGACGTGGTACCGACCCTCCGGCCCCAACAGCGCCGACCGCTTCGACTACCTGTATTCGGCCGCCGAGCTGAGCGAGTGGGTGCCGTCGATCCGTGAGGCGGCCCGGCGCGGCACGACCGTCTACGTCCTGCTCAACAACAACCGAAGCAACTATGCGGTGGTGAACGCCTTCGACTTCGGCGCGCTGCTCGACGTGGCCCTCCCCAGACCGCCCCAGCCGATCGTCGACCGGCTCGTGGCGCGTGACGCCGCCGTCCCGGCGTGGGTCGCCAAGGGGGCAGCGCCGCCTCCCTGGGAGACGTCTCCCACGCCGGACGCGGCGCAGGGCACCCTCGACCTATCGACCTGACCTGGCCACCCCTTTCCGTCGGGGGTCGATTTGCGCAACAATTGGGACCCACCGCTGGTGTCTTCGGCAGCCGGTTCGCTGCAACGAGCAGGCGATCTTCGTCGCCCGCCGTCTCGCCGGCTCATTCGCAGGAGGGTAATCGCAATGGCAATGGCGTCCCCCCGCCGCAACGACGGAACACGCCGTCCGGCGCCCAGCGGTCTTGTCCTGCGAAACGAGGCCAACACCCACGAGGTCGAGGTCGACAAGGCTCTCAACCAGTGGGCAGTGACCGTGACCGCCCTCGCGGACAACCGCATGATCTGCCAGGACTTCTTCGCCCGTCGATGGGAGGCTGTGGCACGCGCGGAGGACTTCGTGCGCCTGCTCAACCGCACCGAGCCGCCTCCGGGCTGGTGACCTCGGCGGCCGTGGCAGGCACGGCGGCTGCCGGCGCCGAGGCGCCGCTGCACCGCCGGATACGCCACCACTACCTCTACAGCTTCAAGGACACGCGCCGCGAGCGACTGTTCCTCTCGTCGCTGGGATTCGACGCCGGTGCCATCGCGGCGAGGACGATCACCCACCTGATCCGTCGCGGCGTCGGGCCCTTCCACAACCTCAACGCCGGAGGCCGCCACCTCCACCACCTCGTCTTCGGCATCGGCGGCCTGCTCGGCACCGGGTACCTGTGGCTGGTGATCGCCGATTCGGCTGCCGAGCAGAAGCCGATCCACCGGGTCACGTCGTTCCTCTACGGGGTGGGATCAGCGCTGACCCTGGACGAGTTCGCCCTGTGGCTCGANNCCCTCTGGCTCGACCTCGAGGACGTCTACTGGACGGAGCAGGGCAAGGTCAGCGTCCAGGCGCTGATGATCTTCGGGGGCCTGCTCTCCGTGGGCGTGTGGGGAGGGCCCTTCCTGACCGCCGCGGCGAAGGAGCTGTCGGCCACGGCGATGCGCCGGGGAGGAGCGACCGCGCCCGGGGCCGCATGAGCGCGTAGCCGGCCTGCCCGGCAATGGTCAGCCGGGCCCCTGCTCCCCTCCAGCGGGCGCGTCCACGGGGTCGCGCGGGAACTCGACTGTCATCACGAGGAAGGTGCCTTCGCGGAAGACGGTGAGGATCATCGTGTCCCCCGGCCTGCGCGCACGGACCGCGGTCCGGAACTGGTCGGCACCCCCGGTCAGGGTGTAGCCCCCAATTGCCGTGATCAGGTCACCGCTGCGGATCCCGGCGACGTCGGCCGGGGACGTGTCGTGCACCGGTCCGACCTCCACCCCGAAGGCTGCGGCCAAGCCGCGCTCGCGAGCGATGTCGACGCTGACGGTGCGTACCGCGGCGCCAAACGCAACGCCTGCGTTCTCATCCTCGGGGCGGGGCAGGAAGCGAGCCAGCTGCACGGGGTCGAACCCAACGATCATGCGGTCGTCGACCACCAGCGCGGGCACNNCGGACGTAGACGGTCAGTGTGGCCGGCATCTCAGTACGCGGGAGTCGCGCTGGATCGGCGCTGACGAGGCCGCGCCCGGCGCGCGGTCACGCGCTGGCCGCCGGGGGCAGTTCGATGCGCGGCGGCTGACCACCCGAGCCCTCGGCATCAGCGCCGGCCGGGCGCCCGACCGATCCCGACCCTGGGCCGGCCCCTCCGCGCCGGCGGCGCCGGCGGCGGGGACGGAAGCTCTGTGTCTCGCCGCCCGGTGAGAAGTGCAGCGCACCCGGGATGCCGCCCGGCTCGGCGGGTGCAACGCCGGAAGCCTGGCCCTCAGCCGACCCGCCGCCGGCCGGCCCGCGTCCTCGACGGCG
>PLWW01000125.1 GCA_003153125.1 Candidatus Dormiibacterota bacterium
CGCCAGCGCGTCATGATCGCCATGGGCCTCTCGAACGAGCCCAGCCTGCTCATCGCCGACGAGCCCACCACAGCGCTCGACGTCACCGTCCAGGCGCAGATCATCGAGCAGTTGCGCGACCTCAACCGCGAGCTGGGAACGGCGATCGTGCTGATCACGCACAACATGGCGGTGATCGCCAGCATCTGCACGTGGGTGGTGGTGATGTACGCCGGCCGGGTTGTCGAGCAGGGGCCCACTGAGGCGATCTTCGCGGCGCCACAGCATCCCTACACGTGGTCGCTGCTGCGCTCCATCCCCCGCATCGACGAGAAGCTGGGAAGCAAGCTGCTCACGATCAAGGGCCTGCCCCCGGACCTCACCAACCTGCCCCCGGGCTGCAAGTTCCATCCCCGCTGCATGTTTGCCGTCGATCGCTGCCTCACAGAGGAGCCCGAGCTTGTCACCGTCGGGCCCGGGCACGAGTCGCGTTGCTGGGTGCAGATGAAGAACGTCAAGGACCCGGACGCCGACCTGCGGGACACCCCGCTGGTCGTCGACGAAGAGGCGGCGGATGCAGCAGCCATCTGAGTCGTCCACCTCCGTGGGGCCGTCGGCAGCGTGGACCGCCGAGGCCGACGCCCTCGTCTCCCTGCGCGACGTGTACAAGACGTTCCCCAGCGGGCGCCAGACGGTGCGCGCGGTCGACGGGGTGTCGCTCGACGTCCTCCAGGGCGAGACGCTCGGCCTCGTCGGGGAATCCGGCTGTGGCAAGTCGACGCTGGGGCGCGTGGTCACGCAGCTGCAGCCGGCCAGCGCCGGCAGCATCTTCTTCGAGGGCGAGGACCTCGCCGCCCTGCACGGCGAGAGCCTCCGGCAGATGCGCCGGCGCGTGCAGATGATCTTCCAGGATCCCTACGGCTCGCTCAACCCGCGTATGACCGTGGGCAACATCATCGGCGAGCCGCTGGCAAACTTCGGGCTGGCCAAGGGCAAGGAACGCGATGCGCAGGTGCAGGAGGTCATGCGTATCTGCGGGCTGAACCCCAACTTCAACAACCGCTACCCGCACGAGTTCAGCGGCGGTCAGCGCCAGCGCATCGGCATCGCCCGCTCATTGATCCTCAGGCCCAGCTTCATCGTCGCCGACGAGCCGATCTCCGCCCTGGACGTGTCCATCCAGGCGCAGATCATCAACCTGCTCGAGCAGCTCCAGGATGACTTCAACCTCACCTACCTGTTCATCGCCCACGACCTCTCGGTGGTGCGACACCTCAGCGACCGTGTGGCCGTGATGTACCTCGGCGTCATCGTCGAGGTCGCCGAGAGCCTCGAGCTCTACGACAACCCGCTGCATCCGTACACCACGGCCCTCCTGCAGTCGATCCCCGTCCCGGACCCGGTGATCGAGCGTGACCGCAAGCCGATCATCCTTCGTGGAGAGATCCCGTCGCCGATCAACCCGCCGAGCGCATGCCGCTTCCACACACGCTGCCCGATCGCCGAGCCGATCTGCTCGGAGGTGCGCCCAGAGCTGATCGATTACGGCAACGGTCACCTCGCCGCCTGCCATTTCGCCGGCAAGCTGCAGGGATCGCTGGCCCAGGAGGTGGCCGAGCAAAGCACGGAGGAGTTGCGCATCGCCATCATCGGTGACGCCGACGGCACGGGCTCGAACGGGTCCGACCCCGACAGCGCCTAGCCATTGACGGCGCGGGGCCGACGGTTCCCGGGGGGAGGAGCTGCGCATGCGTGACATCGCCGACGTTGCCCTCGACGCCTCTGTTGTGGCGGGCGCGACGTACGCCGACTGCCGGGTGGTGGATCAGCGCATGCAGTCGGTGCTCGTCAAGAACGGCAGGGTCAACAGCGTCACCGACTTCGAGGACACCGGTGTCGGCATCCGTGTGATCGTCGACGGCGCCTGGGGATTCTGCGGGACCCAGCGGACGGATAGGGCCGGCCTGGAGGATGCCGCCCGTTTTGCGGTGCGCATCGCCAGGGCGTCGGCGCGGACGGCGGTGGCGCGGGTCCGGCTGGCGCCCACCCCCGCCGTGACGGCGACGTATGTCACTCCTGTCTCCATCGACCCGTTCGATGTGCCCCTCGACCGCAAGATCGAGCTCCTCCTCGCGGTCGACGCGTCCATGGACATCCCCAGCGTGACCACCCGCCAGGGTTCGCTGGCGGCGGTGCGCCACCACCAATTCTTCGCCAGCACCGAGGGCTCGCGGATCACCCAGACGATCATCGAGACCGGGGGCGGCATCGACGCCACGGCGACCGGTGACGGTGAGGTGCAGTCGCGCAGCTTCCCCAACAGCTTCGGCCGCCAGCAGCTCACCGCCGGCTGGGAGGCGGTCCTCGCGATGGACCTTGCCGGCAACGGACGCAGGATCGCCGAGGAGGCGGTTGCGCTGCTCAGCGCCGACCTCTGCCCCGCGGGAACGATGACGCTCATCCTCGACGCCACCCAGGCCGCCCTGCAGGTCCACGAGTCGTGCGGTCACCCGACCGAGCTCGACCGCGTGCTCGGCTTCGAGGCGGCCTTCGCCGGCACCTCCTTCCTCATGCCTGAGATGCTCGGCAGCTTCCGCTACGGCAGCGAGGCGGTGACCATCAGCGCGGACGCCACCAGCCCGGGCGGTCTGGGCACCTTCGGCTACGACGACGAGGGGGTCGCCGCCCAGCGCACGCTGCTCATCGACGGTGGACTGTTCACCGGCTACCTCACCTCGCGCGAGACCGCCGCCGGCTTCGACCAGCCCAGCGGGGGCACGGTGCGCGCGGAGAGCTGGAACCGCCTGCCGATCATCCGCATGACCAACATCAACCTCGAGCCCGGCACGTCCAGCCTCGAGGAGATGATCGCCACAACCGAGCGCGGCGTCTACCTCGAGACCAACCGTTCCTGGAGCATCGACGACCGCCGTCTCAACTTCCAGTTCGGCACCCAGGCAGGCTGGGAGATTCGCGACGGACGGCGCGTACGCCTCGTGCGCAACCCCCTGTACAGCGGCCGCACGCCGGAGTTCTGGAACTCGTGTGACGCCGTCGCGGGTGCGTCGGAATGGAAGATGTTCGGGGTGATCAACTGCGGCAAGGGTGAACCGGGCCAGCTCATGCACGTCGGCCACGGGGCCGCTCCCTGTCGCTTTCGCAACGTGGCGGTGCGCCCGGCGTGAGCACGGAGTCGCGTTCGCACGACGAGATGCTGGCGCTTGGAGACGCCGTCCTGGCGCGCGTCCCCGCCGGCACGGAGGCCGAGGTCACCGTCACCGAGTCGGCGATGGCGTTGACCCGCTTCGCCAACAGCGGCATCCACCAGAACGTCGCCGATCGCACGCTGCGCCTTCGCCTGCGCCTGGTGCGCGACGGTCGCTCCGGGGTCGCCGAGATGCAGGTTGCGAGCGACGACGCCGGCGACGCACTGGTGAAGAGTGCCGAGGCGATCCGCAGTCACTCGCCCAGCGGCGAGCCGGTGAAGCCCATCTCTCCCGACGGAGGCGCGGACACCGAGGCCGGCTACTGCGAGCGCACCGCCCTGGTCACGCCCGAGGAGCGCGCCGACACCGTCGCCGCCATCTGTGCCGGCGCCGATTCGTTGGGGCAGAAGGCTTTTGGCACCTTCGAGACAGGGGGCACGTCGATCGCCATGGTGAGCACGACGGGCCTGCGCCGCGCGGCGCGGCACACGGTCGCCGAGCTGATCGCGGTCTGCCGAGGTGCGGACGGTTCCGCGTACGGGGCGCGCCACGCCTCCGACGTCTCCCACATCGATGCGGTCGCGCTCATCGCTGAGGTGACCGAGCGGTGCGCGCGCAACCAGGGTGCGGACGCCACAGAGCCGGGTACGTACGAGGTGGTGCTCTCCCCCTACGCGGTTGCCGAGATGCTGCAGTACCTCGGGCTGATGGGTCTCGGCGGCCTCGCCGTCGCCGAGCACCGCAGCTTCATGCGCTTCGGAGAGCGGCTGATGAGTGAGTCGGTGACCATCTCCGACGACGTGCGCCGCCCCGAGCTCGCACCCTTCCCGTTCGACGGCGAGGGATCCACCACACGGCCCGTCACCATCATCGACCATGGCGTGTGCGCCGCGGTCGTGCACGACTCGGTGACCGAGGCACGCTCCGGCGAGCCGACGACCGGCCACTCCCTGGCGCAGCCCAACAGTGAAGGTCCCTTCCCGCGCTACCTGTGCATGGAGAACGGCAGTGGCGACGATGCGTCGATGGTTGCCGCCTGCACGCGCGGGCTGCTGATCACCCGTTTCTGGTACGTCCGCCCCGTCCATCCGCTCACCACGAGCATCACCGGCATGACCCGCGACGGGACGTTTCTCATCGAGGATGGGCGCGTTGTGCGCCCCGTGCGCGACCTCCGTTTCACGCAGAGCATCGTCGACTCGCTCGCCGACGTACGATCCATCGGCGCTGAGCGGCGCGCCTGTCGCGGCTACTTCGGGGCCACGTTGGCGCCGTGGCTGCACCTCGGGCACTTCACCTTCAGCTCATGATCCCCTGAGGCCGGGGCTCCCGTCGTGTCCCGCGGTCGTCGCAACGCCTGGGCGGCAGCCCTCGTGGTGGTGGCCGCGCTCGTCGTCATTCGCAACCTGAGCGGCCTCGCCACGGCGCCGTTGGGGGCTTACGTCGACGAGACATCGATCGGCTACAACGCGTGGGCGATCAGCACACACGCCGTCGACGAGCACGGCGCCCATCTGCCGCTGTACTTCACAGCCTTCGGCGAGTATAAGAACCCCGTCTACATCTACACGCTGAGCGCATTGCTCCGCGTCCTGCCGCTGACGGTCACGACGATCCGTTTGCCGGCGGCCATCTTCGGCCTGCTCACCTGCGTCTTCATCGCGCTGATCGCGTGGCGGCGCAGCCGTTCGTTGCCGATCACCCTGCTGGCACTGGCCCTTGCCGGTCTGACGCCATGGCTCACCGTGGAGAGCCGGCTGGGATTCGAGGTGATCTCGATGGTCGCCGCGCTGTCAGCTGCGCTCTGGTGCCTGTGCATCGCCCAGGACGGGGGGCGGTTCGGCTGGTACGTCGCAGCGGGCTGCCTGCTCGCCGTCGCGGTGTTCGCCTACAGCACCGGACGGGTTGCGGTCGCGCTGCTGGCGCCGGCGCTCTGTGTTGCGGAGTACCGGCGCGCGCAACGGCTGCTGCGGCCGTGGCTGGTGACGCTGCCCCCCGTTGCCGCCGCCTACGTTGTTCTCGGTGCGTGGAACCTGAACCATCCCGGCGCCCTGACCGAACGTTTCAACCTCATCAGCATCGGTGCCGACGGCGCGCCGCTGCGCACCGTGGCGGGCCGTTTCGTGGGCAACTACCTCACGTATTTCGGCCCCGACTTCCTCTTCATCCACGGTGATCACAACACCCGCCACGCCACGCAATTCGGCGGCATGCTTCTCTGGATCACGCTTCCACTGGTCATCGCCGGGCTGATCG
This sequence comes from Candidatus Dormiibacterota bacterium, assembly GCA_003153125.1. Classification (GTDB taxonomy): domain Bacteria; phylum Chloroflexota; class Dormibacteria; order Aeolococcales; family Aeolococcaceae; genus Aeolococcus. The sequence continues at coordinate 5,442 of PLWW01000125.1, forward strand.
GGGTGTGGCGGAGGCGAGAACAGACCTTCCTGCGTTTCGTGTTGCTCGGCACCCTGACGGCACCGGTGAGCGCAGCCCTCACCGAGGAGGGTGTTCCTCACTCGCTGCGCGCCGCGGTGATGCTTCCCTTCCTGCTCGTCCTCGCAGTCGAGGGGATGATCCTCGCGCGCAACCTGGCGCGGCCGTGGCAGACGACCGCCGCCGCCATCGCCGGCGCCGCCGTGTGCGTGCAGGGCGCGCTGTTCACGATCGACATGTACGCCACCTGGCCGGCGCGTTCGGCGCCGGGCTTCGACGCGGGCGAGATCGACGCCATCACAAGAGCTTCGGCGCTCGCCGGGGGCGCGCAACTACTGCTCTCGACCTCGCTCGACCAGCCCTACATCCAGGCGGCGTACGCGTTCCGTCCCGCGCCCCCGCGCGCGTTCACCGCGGACTCGGTGACACCGCTCCTCGCGGCGATGAACATCGCGCTCTTCGATCCCAATGCCCCGCCGGCGCGACCGGGCGCCGTCGTGGTCCTCGGCGCGGGCGACCCAATCCCGAGCGGTGCGCAGGAGATCTTCGACGAACAGAGCCCGCCGGCGACGTTCTCGTTCGGGGAACCGCCACCGAGCTACATCACCATCGTGGTGTACCGGCTGCGCTGAATGCGACACACCGCGTCGCCGCGGCGTCGCCCCGTCCGGTGCTCAAGGACCGCTCCTGTACAGTGAACCGATGCACGAGGTGGTGATCGTCGAGGCGGTGCGCACCCCGCTCGGCCGCGGAAACAGCAAGAACGGAGATCTTCGCGACGTTCATCCGCTCAAGCTTGCCGCCCACGTGTTGCGCGAGCTGGTGGCACGGCCGGGCTTGGACCCCGCGCTCATCGACCAGGTGGTGATGGGGTGCGTCGGTCAGACAGGGGACCAGTCCATCAACATCGCCCGCCAGGCAGTGCTGCTCGCGGGTTTTCCCATCAAGGTCGCCGCGACCACGGTGGACGCTCAATGTGGCTCATCACAGCAGGCGCTGCACTACGCCGCCAACCTCATCCAGGCCGGTGTCTGCGACATCACCGTCGCGGCCGGGGTCGAGAGCATGAGCCGCGTCCCCATGGGCAGCACCATCCTGCAGGGACCGGGAACGCCGTATCCCCCGGAACTGCTCGAGCTGTACGACCTCGTCAACCAGGGTCTGGCGGCCGAGATGATCGCCGACCAATGGGGCATCTCCCGCGAGCGTGCCGACGCCTTTGCCGCCGAGTCCCATCGCCGTGCCGCCGCCGCCCAGGCCGCGGGGCGGTTCGACCGCGAGATCGCTCCCATCGTCGTGCGCGAGAACGGCGAGGCGCGTGTCGTGTCCCAGGACCAGGGGATCCGTCCGGGCACCACGGTTGCGGCGCTCGCCGACCTGCGGCTCTCCTTCCGCGCCGATGGCATCCTCCACGCCGGGAACTCCTCGCAGCTCACCGACGGGGCGGCCGCCGTCCTGCTGATGTCCGCCCAACGGGCGCGCGAGCTCGGTCTCAGCGCGCGGGCCACAGTCCGGGCCCAGGCCCTGGTGGGCGTCGATCCGGTGACCATGCTCACCGGGCCGATCGTTGCCACTGAGCGCGTCCTCGAGCTGTCCGGGTTGTCCATCGACGACATCGACCTGTTCGAGGTCAACGAAGCATTCGCGCCGGTCGTCCTGGCCTGGGAACAGGAGCATCACGCGGACATGAGCCGCGTCAACGTCAACGGCGGCGCCATCGCCCTCGGCCATCCACTCGGCGCGTCAGGCGTGCGGCTGATGACCACGCTGCTCCATGAAATGGAACGTCGTGAGGTGCACACCGGCCTCGAAACCATGTGCTGTGGCGGCGGTTTGGGCACTGCCACGATCATCACGCGTGACCGCTGAACGCACGTGACCAGCACGGTCACGCTTCTGTCGCACCCGGGTCGGAGGTTGCGGGGCGCTTGTTATGCTCGTTCGGCTGTGCAGCCCACCCTCTGCGTCACGGGCCTGCCATCGCTGTGAAACGGGTTCTCATCATCGAGGACTACTACGCCCTCGCCGACATTGAGTCGCTGTTGTGCACCATGGAGGGATACGAGGTGCGCGTCGCCAAGAGCGGCGACGAAGGCCTCACGGTTTTCAACGATTTCAAGCCGGACCTGGTGTTGCTCGATCTCATGCTCCCCGGTGAGCTGAGCGGGACCCAGGTGCTGGAACGCATCCGGGCCGACCACGGCGAGGGCGCCAAGATCCTCGTGGTGAGCGCGCTCGTCAACGCCACAACGACGCCCAAGCTCGAGGCTTACGGCAACGTCCAGACGCTTGCCAAGCCCTTCAAGATCAAGGAGCTCGCGTCGCGCATCCAGTCCATGCTGGCTGCCTGAAAGCAGGGTTTGGATGCGCTCCCAGCCGCCCCCACCCTGGCGCGACGACGATGATCCGTCGTTCCGGCCGCCGCGCCGCGCCATCCCGGTGCAGCGCTGCCCATACCTCGAGCAGATCCTCCGCGACCGCACCGGCCTGGGCCTGCTGACCCGTTACAAGGCGGACTGCCACGTCGACCACCGGACCCACCATTTCACGGGGCGGCACCCGGTGCCCCCCTGCATCAGCGACCCGACGACGTGCAGCTTCTACCAGCGCAAATGGGCCGAGGAGAGCCACCTCATCGATCGCTACCGGGACTGAGCCCCCGCCACCGGGCGCCTGGCCTCGGGCGACCCCGGGCCCTCACCCTCGCCACCACCGTAGACGGCGAAGTAGTGCGCTTCAGGATGGTGGAGCACGATCGCAGCCGTCGACTGCTCGGGGACCAGCTGGAAGCCCTCGGTCAGCTCGACGCCGATCAGGTCGGTGGGCATGATCCCGAACAGGGTCCGATGGTCCTCGAGGTCGGGACAGGACGGGTATCCCCACGAGTAGCGCCGGCCGCGGTCGGGCTCCAGGCGCAGCTCATCGCGCACCCGGGCATGCACCCACTCCGCCGTCGCCTCGGCCATCTGGGTCGCGAAGCCGTGGACGCGGAGCATGTCGTCGTATTCGCCGTCCCGCTGCAGGGCGGCACTCAGCTCCGACGCGCCCGGCCCGGTGGTCACCACCTGGAACGCGACCACGTCGCGCTCACCAGCGCGGGCCTGGCTGTGCGGGCGCACGTAGTCGGCGAGGCAGAGACGGTGCTGGGCCCTCTGCCTGGGGAAGGCGAAGCGGGCGATCTCCCTGTCGTGGTCCTCGGGGTCGTAGATGATCACCGAGTCGCCGTCGGCGAGCGCCGGCCAGTACCCGTGGACGGCCTGGAGGCGCAGCCAGCCGCCACCGCGCGCCTCCTCGATGGAGCGCGCCAGGCGCGGCTCGAGCTCATCCTCGAGCAGGCGCGCCCACACCTCGGGATCGCGCACGCCGCGGAACTGCCAGCTCATCTTGAAGAGCGAGTTGCGGTCGATGCAGGGGACCACAGCGTCGAGGTCGATGTCCGGCAGGCACCGCGCCCCCCAGAACGGCGGCACGGGGATGGCCACGTCGGTGCGCGTGTCGCTGCGACTGCGCACCTCCGCTCCATCGGCCTCCGCGGCCGCGGCCGCGTGGCGGCGCACATCGCGCTCGAGGTCGCGTTCGACCTGCTGCACCGCTTCGGCCCGGGCGCGGTCCACCAGGGCGAGGCGGCGGGGCTCGTCGATGAGCTGCTCGACGGTATCGAGACCCTCGAACGCGTCCTTGCAGTAGAAGACGCCGGGCTCGTACGTGCGCCCGTCGTCGAGGGTGAGGATGCGCCGCCCGAAGCCGCGGTTGATGGCGGCACCGCCGATGATCACCGGGAAGGTGAGGGCGCGGGCGTCGAGCTCGTGCAGGCAGAGCGGCATCTGCTTGCTGGTGCTGACCAGCAGAGCGCTCAGCCCGATGACGTCGGCGTCGACCTCGACAGCCCTGTCGATGATCGTCGTCAGCGGCACCTGCTTGCCGAGGTCGTGGACGGTGTAGCCGTTGTTGCTGAGGATGGTGTTGACGAGGTTCTTGCCGATGTCGTGCACGTCGCCGAACACCGTGGCAAGAACCACCGTCCCCTTCGAGGTTCCCTCGACGCGGTCGAGGTACTTCTCGAGCTGTGAGACGGCGCGCTTCATCACCTCGGCGCTCTGCAGCACGAAGGGAAGGATCAACTCGCCGGCGCCGAAGCGGTCGCCCACCTCCTTCATGGCGGGGAGCAGCACCTGGTTGAGCACCTCGACGGGGTCACGGCCGGCGACGGCGAGGTCGACCTGCTCCTCGATACCGTCGCGGCGGCGCTGCAGGATCTGCGCGTGGATGCGCTCCGCCGGGTCCATCCCGGCGAAGGGGTCGACGGTGACGTCCACGGCCTCGTCAGCGCCGCTGCTGTCGAAGTGCTGGATGTACCGTGCCAGGGCGTCCTCACGGCGGTTGAAGATGAGGTCCTCGGCAAGCCCACGCTCGGTGAGGCCGACCTCAGCGTACGGCGTGATGTGGGCGGGGTTGACGATGGCCGCATCGAGGCCGGCCTGCACACAGTGGTAGAGGAAGACGCTGTTGAGAGGCGGACGGCTGGCCGGCGACAGGCCGAACGACACGTTGGACACACCCAGGACGGTGAGCACCCCGGGCAGGGCCGCCTTGATGCGACGAATGCCCTCGATCGTCTGGTGTGCGGAGTCGATGTACTCGGCCTCGCCCGTGGCCAGCGTGAAGGTGAGCGCATCGAAGAGCAGCTGATGCGGCTGCAGAGCGAATTCGGTGCAGGCGAGATCGCGGATGCGCGTCGCCACGGCGAGCTTGCGCTCGGCGGTGTTGGCCATCCCCACCTCGTCGATCGTCAGGGCGACCACGCACGCGCCATGGTCGCGCACCAGCGGAAGCACGTTGTCGCAGCGGGTGCGCCCGTTCTCCAGGTTGACGCTGTTGACCACGGCACGCCCGGGGTAAGCCTCCAGCGCGGCGCGGATCACGGCCGCGTCGGTGCTGTCGATGATCAGCGGCGCGTCCACCGACATCTCGAGGCCCCGCACCACCTCGCGCATCTGTTCGGACTCGTCGTTGCGCTCGGTGACCGCGACGCACACGTCAAGGGCGTGGGCGCCACCCTCAGCCTGGCCGCGCCCGATGGCCACGATGCCCTCGTAGTCCTCGGCGAGGAGCAGGCGCTTGACCGCGCGCGACCCCTGAGCGTTGACGCGCTCGCCGATGAGCATCGGCGCCGGAACCTGGCGGAGGTCGATGTCGCTCATGGCACTGGCCAGGCGGGGGACGCCGTCACCATGGCGGTCGGGCGCGGCCAGCGCGCCGACCCGGCGGACCAGTTCGGCGATGTGCTCCGGCGTCGACCCGCAGCAGCCTCCCACCGCGGCGACACCGAGACGGCGCACGAAATCCTCCAGTTGCATGCCCATGTCGACGGCCCCGAGCGGGTAGTGCGCTCTGCCGCCGACATTCGCCGGGATTCCCGCGTTGGGAATGCACGCGACCGGGACGGTGCTGCGTTCGGTGACCACGCGGATGGGGTCGCGCATCAATTCAGGCCCGGTCGAGCAGTTGAGGCCGATGACGTCGACGCCGAGCGAGTCGAGGATGGTCACGACCGCGCCCGCCTGCGTTCCCAGGAGCATCGTGCCGCTGCTGTCGAGGAGGCTCACCGACGCGTGCAGTGGCAGCGTCACGCCGGTGCGCGCGAACGCCTCGCGCGAGCCGAAGATCGCCGCCTTCACCTCGAGGATGTCCTGCGCCGTCTCGATGATGAGCAGGTCACTGCCGCCCTCGATGAGGCCCTGCGCCTGCTCGGCGAACGTCTCCACCAGCTCCGCAAACGTGATGTTCGAGAGGGTGGGATCGCTCGACGAGGGCAGGTAGCCGGTGGGTCCTATGCTCCCGGCCACGAAGCGCGGCTGCTCGTCAGTGCTGTACTCGTCGCACAGCCTGCGCGCCAGGGCAGCCCCGGCGCGGTTCAGCTCGAGGGTGCGCTCGGCCTGTCCCCACTCGGCGAGACGCAGTCGCGTCGCCTGGAAGGTGCCGGTCTCGACCACGTCGCAGCCGACGTCGAGGAACGAGCGATGGACCGTCTCGACGAGGTGCGGGGCATGCAGCACCAGGCCGTCCATCCAGCCCACCAGTGGTGTGCCCCCGAAATCGGCTGTGGTGGGTTCCAATGACTGCAGGCTGGTGCCGAGGCCGCCGTCGAAAACGAGGACGCGCTGACTGAGCGCTCCGAGAAATGATCGACGTTGCACTGCCCGCTGTTGGGACATTCCCTCTCCTTGACTTCGCGTGATTCTACCGGCGATTTCGTTTCTGTCAGCCGCGAGGTCGAAGGTGGCCGTGCTACGCTGGGCAGTGAGTGCGGCTCGATCCGCACCATCTCAGGGAGATCCTCTTGGCACGACGTCCACCTCGTCCCGGCGGCGCACGCCGTCGCGGTCCCGCACGCCGCCGCGACCCGGCCGCCGCCGCTGTCGCAGCAGCGGCCAAGGAGGAGACGATCGAGATGGATGCCACGGTTGTCGAGCCGCTGCCCAACGCGATGTTCAAGGTGAAGCTGCTCACCGGCCAAGAGGTTCTCGCCTACACCGCCGGCAAGATGCGCAAATTCTACATCCGCATCCTCATCGGCGACAAAGTGCGCGTCGAGCTGAGCCCCTACGATTTGACGCGCGGGCGGATCACGTTCCGCTACAAGTGAGCCTGACATCGCGGTCTACGTCATCGCGATCGTGGTTGTGGTCCTGCTCCTCTTCGGAGCCTACCGTTCGCTCGGCGGTGCTCCGCTGCAGGCCGCCGATCCCGGGGTGTTGCTGAGGTCCCTGCACGCGTTGTTGCGCGCATCCGTCGACGACCTCGGCACAGCCCTGGCCTCCGTGGGCAGCGCGGAGGTCGCCGATTCGGACGACGCTCGCGGGGCCCGGCGTGTGAGCGCATCGGTGCAGCAGACGCTCGATCGGCTGCCTCCTCCCGGCGAGCTCGACGACGATGACGCCGCCACCCGCGCGCTTCTTGGCGCGGCCGCCGAGGACATCGGTTGGGCGTGGCGGATGTTGCAGGCCGACGGCGCCAACCCGGGCATCACCGCTGCGGTGGCCGCTCTGGCCGGCCACGCCTCGAAGTGCTGCGACGAGGCGCTGGAACTACTTGGCTCCGTCCCGGTTGGAGAACCACTGCACGGTTCGTGAGATGCCCTCCTCGAGGGCGGTGCGCGGAGTCCAGCCGAGGAGCTCGGCGGCGCGGGATGCATCCAGGCAGGACGTGCGCTGCTCGCCGCGCTTGGCCTCGCCGTGTCTTGCCTCGCGGTCCACGCCCGCGGCCCGCGCGATGTGCGTGTACAGCTCGTTGACGTCGCACTGGCGGCCGGTCCCGATGTTGAACGCGCCGAGGGCTTCGCTGTGGGCGGCGCGCATGTTGGCGTCGACCACGTCGTCGACGTAGATGTAGTCCCGCGTCTGGGTGCCGCTCCCGTTGATGACGGCCTCGCCGCCGCCGAGGAGGCGCTGGGCGAAGATGGCCACCACCCCGGCCTCACCGTGAGGATCCTGGCGCGGCCCGAACACGTTGCCGTAGCGGAGCGCGACGAATTCCAGTCCGTGCACCTGTTGGAACACGCTCCCGTACGTCTCGGCCGCGAGCTTGGCGGCGCCGTAGCCGGAGGCCGGCGTGCACGGGTACGTCTCCGGTGTGGGCAGGATGTCGGCGTCGCCGTAGAGCGTGCCCCCGCTCGAAGCGAAGACGACGCGGCGCACCTCGGCGCGGGCACATGCGTCGAGGACGTTGACCGTGCCGAGCACGTTGATGCGTGCGTCGAGCAGTGGCTCGGCGACGGATCGGCGCACGTCGATCTGCGCCGCCTCATGGAAGACGACGTCCGGGGCGATCGAGGCGATGAGGTCGGTGAGGCGCTCGTCGACGATGTCCAGCTGGTGAAAGTCGGCCCCGGCGTTGAGGTTCTCGCGGCGTCCGCGGGAGAGGTCGTCGACGACGCTGACCTCGTTGCCGCTGGCGACCAGGGCGTCAACCAGCGTCGAGCCGATGAACCCTGCTCCCCCGGTGACCAGCGCCCTCACCGTGCCACCCCGCTGACCATCCCGTCGGCCGCCCGCGGCACACGCACGTGGAGGACGGCGAACACAATGGCGCCGACGGCCACGACGGTGCCATAGCTGATGCTGCGGTCGAGAAGGGCGATGGACAACGCCGCACTGCGCCCGAGCCCCCCCACGCTCACCAGCACGCCGACCATCCCCGCTTCGACAAGCCCGAGGCCGCCGGGAAGGAATGGCACGGTGGTGAGCAGCGCCGCGACCAGGGCGATCAGCAGCAGCTGGGCCACGCCCAGCGACGAGCCGTCGCCGAGCGCGTATACGACCAGCCCGAGACGTCCGCCCTCCATCGCCCACACCAGGACGGTGAGCGGCAGCAGCACCTTGAGGTTCGTGAAGGAATCGACCGTCCCCATCCTGAAGCTCTCGTAGCGATGGAACACCGCCTCGGGGAGGAGCCGCAGAAGGCGCTGCCCGCGGCCCGCACGCATCACCGCGATGGCGCCGATCCCGGCCGCGCAGATGGCCACTCCGACGACGACGTAGGGGATCAGCACCGACGGCGCCCGATCGTGGAAGACGGCCGCGCCGGCGACGAGGAGCAGGGTCATGAGCACCACGAGGTCGAGAAGGCGCTCCGCGATGATGGTGCCCAGCGCCAGCGCCGCGACCACCCGCTGGCGCAGACGCGCCAGGTAGGCGCGGTAGATGTCGCCCATCTTGGCCGGAACCACGCAGTTCACGAAGAAGGACACCATGAGGATGGGCAGCAGGGCCATGGTGGCGCGGTCCTCGCCGGCATTGCGAAGCAGGAGCTTCCATCGCCAGGTGCGCACCAGGAACGAGGAGTAGTACACGACGATGGCGGCCAGGTAGAGGCCGGGATTGGCGTGGCGGATGCGCGACCAGGCGTCGCCCCAGTCGATCGGGGCGCGCCACAGCGCCAGCGCAAGGATGACGGCGACCGCCATCAATGAGAGCACGGTGCGGCGCGTGAAGATGCGGGCCGGGGGCATCATGCCGCCGGGCTCCACCGCCGGGTCCATCACTGCGGGGCTTGGCGACACGGGGGTCAACGGTACCATCGGTTCCTGGACAGTGCCCTCGTCATGAGGTGGCGGTCACAGCCGTCAGGCACCGCGCCGCCGGCCGATGCGGCTCATGAGCGGGCGCCGCTGCTCAGGCGTGGACAGCTCCTCGAGGTGCCGTTCGCGTTCGGCAAGAACGCGCGTCACGGTGTCGATGCGATCGCTGTCACCGCGGTCGGCCAGAGGCCTGCTGTCCCACTGGCGCACGTGGAACACGCCCTTGAGCGCGCAATAGGGGATGGCCAGCGTGGTCACCTCGTCGCCGCCGATCGGGAGCACCTTCCAGATGCCCCCGTGGCGACCGAGAAGCGCGTCCGGGGCGATCGATGCGCGCAGCACCTGGCCGTCGAGGAAGTGGAACACCGCCCTGTCCCACCCCTCCACGACGTTCTCAGCCGGGGGCGCCTCCGGCTTGCCCACCACGATCTGTGTGATCGCGGTGAGCGGAAGGATGGCGCGCTGGTTGTTGGGCTCCACCCCCCGGATCTCAGCCTCGATCACCGGCATGTCGAAGGTCAGCTCGGGGATCTCGGCGTGGAGCACCTCGCCGTCGACAAAACTGATCACGACCGCAGGCATCCCCGCAGGGTACGGCAGCTTGGAGCGCAACGGCGCTTCCTCGTGACGGAACCATCACCGGGGTGGTTCACAGCGGCAACGTACGATCGGCGGCAGCCTGATGCGCAGCTTCTCCAGCACCCCGGCGACGACCCCATGGCGCCGCAGTGCGCGTCTCCGGCGGATTCCGCTGGCCTGGAGCCGCCTCGGCTTCTCGGTCAAGCTCGCCGCCATCATCGCCGTGGCCGGCGTCCTGATCGCGATTATCCCCCTGTCGCTGGCCAGCCGTGACAACCGCATCCAGTCGACCCTGCGCGCCGCCGACAAGGCGGGCATCGTCGCCAACCTCATCGCCGGTCAGCAGGCGTCGCTGGGGTCGTTCGCACAGGGGATGTCGGAGGAGCTGGCCGCCCCGCTGAGTGCCGCCGACGACACCACCCTGAAGGCGACGCTGGTGCGCTACTCGCAGGTGAACAGCGCATCCGACGTGGTCGGTGTCACTGGCCCGCTCGCCGCCGTTGCCGCGCGGGGCGCCTCGGTGGTGGCCGCCAACGACCCACTCGTCGTCGCGCTGAGCGGCGACCTGGGCGGGCGCGCCGGGGTGGTCGAGGGCTCTGCCCACACCCTCTGGCTGCTCGCCGTGGCCACGGTCGCCGGGACCCACGAGAGGGCCTTCATCGCCCGGCCCGTCGACGGCGCCTTTCTTCGCGCCCTCGACGGCACCATCGCAACCACCGCGGACCCCGCCCGCATCGCTGTGCTGCGCGGCGACACGATCGTTGCGGCGGGCAGCGCCATCCTCGACCAGAGCCTGGCGATCGGGACCGGCGTCAGCGTCGCGGTGAGCGCCGTGCCCGCAGCCGACGGGTCGGCTGCGGTCGTTGACGTCGGTGGTCGCGAGGCGGGCGTCGACGTGCGATCGCTGGGCTCGGGCTTCGCCGTCCTGGTGAGCACCCCGGTGTCGGAGGTGAGCACGCTGTGGCAGCCACTGGTCATCCTCCTCGGCCTCATCGTCGTTGCCATGGCACTCATCGTCTTGGTGGTGCAGACGGACCTGCAGCGACCGCTGCGCCGCCTCGATCGTGCGGTCGCCGCCCTGCCCCGAGAGGAATACGACATCCCGGTGCCGCGCGTCGCCAACGACGAGATCGGCCGTCTCGCCTCGAGCTTCGAGGAGATGCGCCGCCAGCTCCGTGCCACCATCAGAGCGACGCGCGCGCGGGCGGCCATCGCCACCGAGCTCAATTCACCGCAGCAACTCCCCGCCGCGCTGCGCGAGGTCTGTACCCAGTTGCAGGCGTCCTCCGACGCCGATAGCGCCTTCATCGTGGTGGAGGCCTCGGACGTGATGGAGAGCTTCGTCGTCAGCGCGGGGTCGCGCCTCGACGTCGACGCCGCCGCGGTGCTCCGCGAGGAGGGCCCGCTCGGTACAGCCCATCGCCACCGCGGTCCCGACGCGCTCGTCCTCGGTGCCGCGCCGCAGAGCACCGAGGGGCGCGCCGGCTGGCGCGACGTCTGCGTCGCCCCGCTGCGCATGGGCTCCGACGTGCTCGGCGTGCTCGGCCTCACCCGCGCCGACGGAGGCTTCACCGCCGGCGATGTCTCTCTGGTGTCGACGTCGGCCGAGCAGGTGACGCTCGCCCTCGAACGGCAGCGCTTCATCGCCTTGGTGCAGCGTCAGGCCAGCATCGACGACCTCACCGGCCTCCACAACCACCGCTTCCTCATCGATCACCTCGGCCGGCAGGTGGCGCTGGCGGAGCGGCTCAACACCCCGCTCGCGCTGCTGGTCATCGACCTCGACCAGTTCAAGAGGGTCAACGACACGTTCGGTCACCCCGTCGGCGACAGCGTGCTGAGCGCCTTCGCGTCGACGCTCACCAAGAGCATCCGTCGCGCTGACCTCGCCGCGCGCTACGGGGGCGAGGAGTTCATCGTGATCATGGCCAACACCAACGCTGTGGACGCGCGCCGTGTCGCCGAGAAGATCCGTGCCGCCGCCGAGGCGATGACGGTGCCCATCGATGCGGACCGATCGGCGTCCATCACCGTCAGCGTCGGCGGTGCCGCCTACCCGGAGGACACCGTCAGCCCCGCCGAGCTGCTGGCGATTGCGGACTCGGCTCTCTACGATGCCAAGCACGGTGGCCGCAATCGCGTGTGCATGGCCGGTGACGACGACGCCCTGGAGGCTCCCAGCAATGTCACGAGTGTGGTCCGTCCCCGTCGATCTGCGAAGTGACACCTTCACCACTCCCGACGCGGAGATGCGCCGGGTGATGGCGGGGGCTGACGTCGGCGACGACGTGTGGGGCGAGGACCCCTCGGTGCATCGCCTCGAAGAGGAGATGGCGGCGCGCCTTGGCAAGGAGGCAGCCGTGTTCGTGCCCAGCGGCACGATGGGCAACCTCGCATCGCTGGCCGCACAGACGCGGCCGGGCGACGTGGTGATCGTCGACTCGGTGTCGCACGTGGTCATCGACGAGGCCGGCGGTGCCGGCGCCGTGGCCGGCGTGATCCTGCGAACGGTTGACGCCGTCGATGGGGCGCCCACTCCCGCCCAGGTCGCGGCGGCGTTTCGTCCCCCGGATCCTCACCGGCCCATCCCGCGGCTGCTCTGGCTCGAGAACACCAACGGGGGTCGCGCCGCCACCGCCGTCACCGTCGAGGCGATGGACGCAGCGGCAGCGGTGGCGCACGGTGCGGGCATGCGCGTGCACTGCGACGGCGCCCGCCTCTTCAACGCGGCGGTGGCCCTGGGCGTCGACGTGGCCCGGCTGGTGCGCGACTGCGACACCGTGTCAGTGTGTGTCAGCAAGGGGCTGGGGGCGCCGGTGGGNNGCGCTCCTCGCCGGCGTGCTGCGCGACACCGACGGTGTGACCGTGTACGAGGTGCCGCGGCCCACCAACATGGTGATGTTCGACTCCGTGCGTCCGGCGCGAGACGTGATCGCTGCGGCGGCTGATCGCGGCGTGCTCATCGGCGCCGTCGATGACCACCGTCTGCGCTGTGTCACCCATCGCGACGTCGACCGCGCCGCCGTCGAGCACGCCGCGCACACCCTCAGCGCTGTCCTGCACGACTGGTCGGCGACGGCGGTCGGTTAGCCCAACGGCGGGCCGCGCCCGGGCACGAAGAAAGCCCCGCCGCGGGTGGCGGGGCTTTCTGAGCGAGAGCCGGTCAGCTGGAGGCGGGCGTCGCCGATGCGGCCGGTGCCGCCACTGCCGGCGTTGCAGCCTTGCGCGCGCCGCGACGAGCGCCGACGCGACCTGTCGCCTTCTTGGCGGGTGCAGCCCGCTTCGCCGTCGTCTTGCGCGCGGTGGTGGCACGCTTTGCGGTGGTCTTGCGCGCCGTGGTTGCGCGCTTCGCGGGTGCCTTGCGCGCGGTGGTGCGCTTGACGGTTGCCTTGCGGGCAGTCGTGGCGCGCTTGGCTGCGCCCCTGCGCCCGGGGGCACGCTTGACGGCGGTCTTGCGTGCCAGCGTGGTCTTGCGCGTGGCGGTCCGCTTGGCGGTGGTGGCCCGCTTGGCAGTCGACTTGCGCGCCGTGGCCTTGCGTGTCGTGGCCTTGCGGGTCGTGGCGCGCTTGGCTGTCGTCGGCTTGCGCGTGCCGGCGCGCTTGGCGGCGCCGACGCGGGTGGTGGCGCGCTTCGCTGTGGTCTTGCGCGCGGTGGTGGTGCGCTTGGCAGCGGCCTTGCGAGGTGTGGTGGTCCGCTTGGCGGTCGTCGCCCTGCGAACGGTTCTGCGCTTGGCTGTGGTCGCGCGCTTGGCGGTGCCGCCAACAACGCGACGTGCGGCCTTGCGAATTTCGCCTTCGAGACGCGAGACGCTCTTCTCGAGCCCGACGAGTCGCTTCTCCAACTCGTTCACGGGCAACGCCTTGACGAGTCCCTGGACCGCCTTGAGAAGGTCACCACCGCCGGTGTTGGCGCGGCGACGAGCTGTGCGGCTCACGCGTTTGACAGTGCGGCCGACAGCTTTGTCGATTCCGCCTCTCCTGCCTTTGGTCCTGGCCATATTGGTACGGGCCTCCTTGCTGACGACCGCGTCTGCGCGGATCATCACGACGACTGTTTGTGACAGGAGGTGGTCAAAACCCCCCGCCGGGTCGGACATAGCATGGTGCCTATACACACTATTGTCAATGTGTCGGCATCTTTGTGACATGTGTGTCGTGATTCAGATGGTGTGAGACGGTGCGTCACGCGGTGTTTTCCACGGGCCCGGTGGCGACGTCACCGCGTGAGCGCCGCCGCGCGACCACAACACGCACGCCGCAGCGTTGCGGCGTCAGCTCCACGAGGTGTCAATGCAGCCCATTCCGCGGCCGTCGCACGACCTGCGCACGCGCCCTCGTGGCGCCGACGCATGGCCACGCGACGCCACGCATTGTGTGACGCGTTGACGCATTCCCACCACGGCGCGCCGTCACCCGGTGATCCGTGATCCCGGCCGCCCGGCACACGTGCCACAACACTCCCATCGCACCACCCCGCAGGCGTCGAGAATCGCCCCGAATCCCCACGGTGCCGGCGCGTGCGAGATACCCTGTTGCCGATGACGGCACCGGTACAGGGAAGCGCAACGCTGGGGATCGCTCAGCACCATTTCGACGTCGCGGCCCGGCAGCTCGATCTCGCCCCGGCGCTCGTGCTGGTCCTTCGGCAGATCAAGCGCGAGCTCATCGTCCACTTCCCCGTGGAGATGGACGACGGCAGCTTCCGCGTCTTCACCGGGTTCCGGGTGCAGCACAACATCGCGCGCGGCCCCGCCAAGGGCGGCATGCGCTTCCACCCCGCCATGACGCTCGCCGACGCGCGCGCGCTGGCCATGTTCATGACCTGGAAGGCGGCGGTGGTGGGGCTGCCGTTCGGCGGTGCCAAGGGGGGCGTGGTCGTCGATCCCAAGGCGCTCAGCATCACCGAGCGCGAACGTCTCACGCGCCGCTTCACGACGGAGATCTCGCTGCTCATCGGACCCGACCGCGACATCCCGGCCCCCGACATCGGCACCGGTCCGCAGGAGATGGCGTGGATGATGGACACGCTGTCCATGCACGCGGGTTACTCGGTGCCGGCGTCGGTCACCGGTAAGCCGGTCGCCATCGGCGGTTCCGAGGGTCGCAACGCCGCCACCGGGCGTGGCATCGCGACCGTCGCCGCCCAGGCGCTGCGCGACTCGGGCATCGACCCCACCGGCGCGACGGCGGCGGTGCAGGGCTTCGGACAGGTGGGCTCGTCCACGGCGCAGTTGCTCGCCGCCGCCGGCATGCGCGTGGTGGCGGTGTCGGACAGTGGCGGTGGCGTGCACAGCGGCGGCGGGCTCGACGTCGACGCGCTCACCGCTCTCAAGGAGGAGGGGGGCGCGATCGCCGACTACGGAGCTGCGCAGGCGCTCACCAACGACGAGCTGCTCACCCTCGAGGTCGACCTGCTCGTGCCCTGCGCGCTGGAGGCGCAGATCACCGCGGCCAACGCCACCCGCGTGCGCGCACGAGTCATCGCTGAGGGTGCCAACGCCGCCGTCGACCCCGAGGCCGAGGCCGTCCTCACGGAGAAAGATGTGCTCATCGTCCCCGACATCCTCGCCAACGCCGGGGGCGTTGTCGTGTCCTATTTCGAGTGGGTGCAGAACCTCGAGGCGTTCTTCTGGGCGCGCGGCGAGGTCAACGCGCGGTTGCGCGAGGTGATGGCACGCGGCTACGACGCGGTGCGCACCAAGGCCCAGGCGGACCACCTGTCACTGCGCGAAGCGGCGTACCAGATCGCCGTCAGAAGAGTGGCCGAGGCGAGCGAGGTGAGGGGCATCTACCCTTGACAGTCGGGGCGAGGCAGATCCTCGCCCCCTGAGCGCGGTCGACGNNGGGTGGCAGCCCAAGCGAGGCACAAGATGCTGCGCTGCATCGAGTCGGACGGTATTGTGCCTCTGCTACACTGCCTTGATGGTGGGGTTGTCGCTGCCCGCTCTGTCCATCACCCAGCCAGCACTGTGCGGCGCTGGGTGTTTCTGTCTTCGGACCGCGATCGGGAGGCCGTATGGAGATCGAGCTCGGTAGGGGAAAGATGGCGCGGCGCGCCTACGGCTTCGACGAGGTGGCGCTGGTGCCCGGACGGGTGACCATCAATCCCGACGAGATTGATCTGAGCTTCGCCCTCAACGGAACGACGTTCGCGATCCCGTTCCTGGCGGCGGCCATGGACGGCGTCGTCGATGTCGGCTTCGCCCAGGAGATGGGACGCCTCGGCGGTCTCGCCGTGCTCAACCTCGACGGCGTGCAGACGCGCTACGAGGATCCCAGCGACGTCCTTCACGACATCGCCGAGTCGACGCCGCAGGACATCAACGTGCTCCTCCAGAAGATCTACACAGCTCCCGTGCAGGACGGCCTCATCGGCCTGCGCATCGAGGAGATCAAGGCGGCCGGCGGCCCCTGCGCCGTCTCCACCACGCCGGCGGGTGCGGAGCGGCGCGCGCCCATCGTGCAGGAGGCGGGTGCTGACGTGTTCGTGGTGCAGGGCACAGTCCTCACCGCGCGCCACGTCAGCAAGAGCTACAAGCACCTCAACTTCAAGGAGCTGACCTCCTCGCTCGACATCCCCGTCGTCGCCGGCAACTGTGTCGACTACGCGACCGCGCTCGAGTTGATGGACACAGGCGTCAAGGGCCTCCTCGTCGGCGTCGGCCCGGGAGCGGCCTGCACCACGCGTGGCGTGCTCGGTGTCGGCGTTCCCCAGGTGACCGCCACCGCCGACTGCGCTGCCGCGCGCGACGACCACCAGCGCCGCAGCGGCGAGCGCGTCGCCATCATCACCGATGGGGGCATGCGCCTCGGTGGCGACGTCGCCAAGGCCTTCGCGAGTGGCGCCGACGCGGTCATGATCGGCTCCATCTTCGCGTCCGCAACCGAGGCTGCCGGCGGCGGCAACCACTGGGGCATGGCCACGCCAGACCCCAACCTGCCGCGCGGAACGCGCATCCGCACGGGCGTCAAGGGCAAGCTCGAGGAGATCCTCTTCGGCCCCGCCCACGTCGACGACGGCAGCATGAACCTGGTCGGCGCGCTGAAGAGCTCGATGGGCGTGTGCGGCGCGCGCAACATCCAGGACTTCCAGCGCACCGAGATGGTCATCGCCCCCTCGATCAAGACCGAGGGCAAGGTGCAGCAGCGTGAGCAGCGCGTCGGGATGGGGGTGTGATCCACACCGTGCTCCGGACGACCGAGTGAGCCGCGGGATGGCCGTCATCCCCAAGCGCGGTCCGATCGCGCCCGCCGACCCCACCGTCGCCCAGGACACCGTCCTGGTTCTCGATTTCGGCTCCCAGTACTCGCAGCTCATCGCCCGCCGCGTCCGCGAGGCGCGCGTGTACTGCGAGCTGGTCCCCGGCACCATCAGCGCCGCCGAGATCCGCCGTCGCGCCCCCCGCGGCCTGATCTTCAGCGGCGGCCCCGCGTCGGTGTACGACCCCGGAGCACCGCTCCCTGACCCCGGCATCTACGACCTCGACCTGCCCATCCTCGGCGTCTGCTACGGCATGCAGCTTCTCGCCCACCAGCTCGGTGGCGAGGTGCTCCCCGCCGAGCGCCGCGAGTACGGCCACGCGTCGATCAGCGTCGACGAGCGCACCGGCATCTTCGACAGGCTGCCGCCGGAGATCGACGTGTGGATGTCGCACGGCGACGTGATCACACGGGTGCCCCCGGGCTTCCACTCGGTGGCGCACTCGCTGAACTCACCGTACGCGGCGATCAGCGGCCCCAAGGGCCGTTATGGCATCCAGTTCCACCCCGAGGTCGTGCACACGCCGCTGGGCCGCGACATCCTGCGCAACTTCCTGATCGACGTCTGCGGCTGCGCGGGCACCTGGGAGCCGTCATCGTTCATCGAGATGGCCGTCAACACCATCCGCACCCGCGTCGGCTCGGCACGCGTTCTCTGCGCGCTCAGCGGTGGCGTGGACTCCGCCGTGGCCGCCACGCTGGTACACCGGGCAATCGGTGACCAGCTCACCTGCGTCTTCGTCGACAACGGCCTGCTCCGCCGTGCCGAGGGCGAGCGCGTCGTCGAGGTGATGAGCCACCAGCGCCACATCGACCTTGTCCACGTCGACGCCACCGATCGGTTCCTCACCGCGCTGACGGGAGTGGTCGACCCGGAAGAGAAGCGCCGCGCCATCGGTCGCACCTTCATCGAGGTGTTCGACGCCGAGGCGCGCCGGCTCGGCGACATCGACTTCCTCGCCCAGGGCACTCTGTACCCTGACGTCATCGAGTCGACGTCGCACGACACCCACAACGCGCAGAAGATCAAGACGCACCACAACGTCGGCGGCCTCCCCGAGGACCTGCGCTTCAAGCTGGTGGAGCCGCTTCGCTACCTCTTCAAGGACGAGGTGCGCCAGGTCGGTCTGGCCCTCGGCCTGCCTGAGGACCTGGTGTGGCGGCAGCCGTTCCCGGGACCGGGGCTCGCCATCCGCGTCATCGGCGAGGTCACCGCGGAGCGCCTCGACACGCTGCGCGCCGCCGACTGGGTGGTCATCGATGAGATCAAGCGCAGCGGCCTCTACCGCAAGGTGTGGCAGAGCTTCGCCATCCTCACGCCGATCTCGTCGGTGGGGGTGATGGGTGACAACCGTACCTATGCCAACGTCGTGGCCATCCGCATCGTCGAGTCCGACGACGGCATGACCGCGGACTGGGCCAAGATCCCCTACGACGTGCTCGCCACCATGAGCAGGCGCATCGTCAACGAGGTCGCCGGCGTCAATCGCGTCGTCTACGACATCTCCAGCAAGCCGCCCTCGACGATCGAGTGGGAGTAGGCAGCCCCACGACGCGGGTGCTCATCGCCGGCTCGGGGGGCCGCGAGCATGCTCTTGCGTGGGCATGCATGCGCGGCCACCCGGATGTCGAGATCGTCTGCGCGCCCGGCAACGGGGGCACAGCTGCCTTTGCGACCAACGTCGCGGTCGCCGCCGACGACCCGGCGGGAGTGGTCGCTGCGGCACGCGACTGCAACGCCACACTGGTCGTTGTCGGCCCCGACGCGGCCCTGGCGGCCGGCGTCGCCGATGCGTGCCGGGCGGCGGGCATCGCGGTGTTCGGTCCGAGCATGGCCGCGGCGCGCATCGAGAGCTCGAAGAGCTTCGCCAAGGGCCTCATGGACACAGCCGGCATTCCCAACGCGCGCTGGAGCACGGGGACCGCCTCAGACCGCGGCGCGCTGATGGCGCTGGTGAACGAGCTCGACGGCCGCTGCGTGGTCAAGGCCGATGGCCTGGCGCTCGGCAAGGGCGTCACCGTCTGCTCGGACCTCGACGCCGCACGCCAGGCGGTGGGCGCCTGCCTCGACGGCCGCCTCTTCGGCAGAGCCGGCGACCGCGTCATCGTCGAGGAGCGCCTCGAGGGACCGGAGCTGAGCGTGCTCGCGGTCACGGACTCGCGCAACCTCCGCCTCCTGCCACCGGCGCGCGACTACAAGCGCATCGGCGACGGCGACAGCGGACCCAACACCGGCGGCATGGGGGCCATGACCCCGCCACCCGGGGCGGATGACGCCCTGCTGAAGCGTGTCGAGGCCGAGGTGCTGCGCCCCTGCATCGACGCGCTCGCCGCCTTGGGCACGCCCTTTTCCGGCTGCCTCTACGCCGGGATCATGCTCACGCCCGACGGCATGCGCGTGCTCGAGTTCAATGCCAGGTTCGGCGACCCGGAGACGCAGGTCGTCCTCCCGATCCTCGACGAGGACTTCCTCGAGCTGTTGATCGCGTCCGCGGCGGGCACCGTGTCCCCCGGGATTGCACGCCGCGCCATGCAGAGCTGCGCCGTCGGCGTGGTGCTGGCCGCCGCCGGGTACCCGGGCACTCCACGTCGTGGGGACGTCATCAGCGGCCTGGACCGGCTCGACCC
This sequence comes from Candidatus Dormiibacterota bacterium, assembly GCA_003153125.1. Taxonomy (GTDB): domain Bacteria; phylum Chloroflexota; class Dormibacteria; order Aeolococcales; family Aeolococcaceae; genus Aeolococcus. The sequence goes on from PLWW01000125.1 coordinate 25,005, forward strand.
GTCGATCCTGGCCTTCCATGCCGCGACGCGACGAGACCCGAGCAGCCGCGATCCGGGCCTCACCCGCGGCGCCGCCGGCGGCGCCGGGGCGCTGCGCACCGACGGGGGCAGGGTGCTCACACTTGTCGCCCGCGGCGACTCTCTCGAGGCGGCCACAGAGCAGGCGTACACGGCTCTGCAGGGGATCTACTTCGAGGGCATGCAGTACCGCAACGACATCGGAATGGCCCAGGCGGGAGAGAGATGAGCGGCACGCTGACGGTGGGGATCGTGGTCGGCAGCGAGTCCGACCTCGCGGTGATGTCGAAATGCGGCGAGGTGCTCGACACCTACGGCATCGGCTGGGAGATCGGGGTGATGTCGGCGCACCGTGCCGGCGACATCGTGCGCAGCTACGCGCAACAGGCGAGACAACGCGGCCTGCGCGTCCTCGTCGCCGGTGCCGGCGCGGCCGCGCATCTGCCCGGTGTGCTGGCCTCGCTGACCACGCTCCCCGTGATCGGCGTCCCGCTCGCCGCCACACCGCTGAGCGGCTTCGACGCGCTGTTGAGCATCGTGCAGATGCCCCCCGGCATCCCCGTCGCGACCGTCGCCGTCGGCGACATGGGCGCGCGCAACGCCGGTCACCTCGCTGCGCAGATCATCGCTCTCAGCGACGAGGCCGTCGCCACAGCCCTGACCGAGCACCGCGCCAAGATGCGCGAGACGGCGCGCCCGCCCGAGGGGTTCGTGCCGTAGTGGGCGAGCACAGCCAGCGCAGGAAGATCACCTCCGGGTCGCCGTACGAGGGACGCATCGGCTTCAGCCGCGCCATCGCCGTCGACGGCCGCGTGCTCGTCTCCGGCACCGCGCCGGTGTGGCCGGATGGGAGTTGCGACGAGGATGCCCACACGCAGGCGAGACGGTGCTTCGAGATCATCGCGAGCGCCCTCGCTGAGGCTGGCGCGACACTCGCGCAGGTCGTTCGCACGCGCATGTTCCTGACCGATGCGGGGGATGCCGACGCTGTCGGCCGCGCCCACGGCGAGGTCTTCGGCGACACGCGACCGGCGGCGACAATGGTCGTGGTCAAGGCACTGCTCGACCCGCGCTGGAAGGTGGAGATCGAGGCGGAAGCCCACGCCTGAAGGTCTACCGCGCCACCCGGTTGCTAACGAGGACGGTCACCATGGTCGCGTCGCCCTCAGCGCCGGTGTGACGAGTTCGCCGCGCCATTGATCACCACGCTGGTGGCGAAGAGCGCGACGATCAGCCAGAGGACGCTGCCCGTGACAACGTACACAACGGCACCGACGATGGCGGCGACGATCACGCGTATGGCGACGAACCAGAGGAGCTGACCAGGGCTCAGTCCGAACCATCCGTGGGGTGCACTGCCGGCGGTCTTGTTCACGCTTCGCCTCCTTCCCGGCTGCCCGCGGGATCTGCGGCGGGTGCCCGGTGAGGCGATTGTGGCTGGAGCCGCGGACACCCATCAGGGCCGTTGGTCACACGCAACGCCTCCGCAGAGCCCCATGTTGACCGGGCTTGGCCGGGGAGGGGGAGCAGTTGTTTGGCCAGTGCGGATGGTGACCTTGGACCCTGGCGGCGCCTCCAGGCACGATCGACAGTGATGTCTGATCGTCTCGATCTGCAACGCGTTTCCAGGGTCGGAGGAGGAGCCGCCGATGAGCAAGCGGGTGGAAGGCGACATCATCATCAGGCGGCCGGTGGAGGAGGTGTTTGACTTCTGCGCCGACGAGCGCAACGAGCCACGTTACAACCCACGGATGACTCATGCCGAGCAGACCTCGACCGGGCCGATCGGCCTGGGCTCGCAGTTCCACGCAGAGATGAGGGCGATGGGGCGAAAGGTGGCCATGACCATTGAATGGACGGCCTACGAGCGACCCCGGCGCCTCGCGTCGTGGACACGCCTGTCCGGCATCGATATCCGAGGTGATGTGAGATTCGACCCGGTTGCCGGGGGCACCAGGATGCNNCGCCAGGAGCGGACCATATGGGCCGGCCTGAAGCGTGTCCTGGAAGCACCGGAGACTTCTGTCACTCCTGCCCCTTGTTAGGATCCATCCGCCATCAAGGCCGGCCGGGCAGGTTCGCTCCGACCGCAAGAGCGACCCACGGAGGACGCAGTCATGCCACTCGGCGTGTACTTCTCGCCAAGCTCTTTCACGAAAGCACGGTACGACGACACCATCAAGCGGCTCGAAGCGGCGGGTGCCGGAGCGCCGACCGGACGGCTCTATCACTGCGCTCTGGAAGCGGACGGCCTGATCCAGGTGTTCGACGTCTGGGAGTCTCAGGAGTCGTTCGAAGCGTTCGGGGCGACGCTGGTCCCAATCATGACCGAGCTCGGAGCTGATCCCGGCACGCCGATGATCTCGCCCGTTCACAACATCATCAAGGGCTGAGAAAGGGCCTCCCGGGGCACGTGGCGGCCGGGCGCATCACGCGTCCGGTCGCCAGCCCCTCTCTACAATCGGAGGCCATGCCGCGTCTCGAGCTGGTGGANNGGCTCGACCTTCGAGGCGTCGCTGCGCTTCCTCGCCGAGGACCCCTTCGCCCGGCTTCGGTCGATCCGTGAGGCGGCGCCGTCGAGCACGCTCGTCGCCTCGCTGGGCGGTCAGGCGCTCACCGGCCACCGTCACGTCGGCGACGACGTCGTCGACGCCTTCATCAAGGTGGCCGCCGACGCCGGCGTCGATCGCTTCCGCATCCACGACCCGCTCAACGATGTGCGCAACCTGCGCCGCGCCATGCAGGCGGCCCGCGCCGCCGGCCGCCAGGTCGAGGCCGCCATCGTCTACGCCGACTCCCCCCGCCATGACCCCGACCGGCTGGTGGCGCTGGCCGAGGAGCTGGCCGGCATCGGTGCGGACGCCATCTGCATCCACGACCCCCTCGGCCTCCTCGGTGTCGCCCGGGTCAGCGACCTCGTCCAGCGCCTCGTCGAGGCCACGGCACTGCCCCTGGCTCTGTCGCTGTCCACGCAGACCGGCCAGGCAGAGTTCGCCGCCTACGCGGCCGCGGTGGCGGGCGCCTCGCGCCTTGACGTCGCCCTCGCCCCTCTCGCCGGTGGGGCGTCGCTGCCCTCGGCGGAAGCGGTCATCGCTGCGCTGCGCGGCACCGAGCTTGACACCGGCATCGACCTCGAGCCGGTCACCGCCGCCTCCGCGGTCCTCGAACACCAGCTGACCGCGTACGCGGCGGTGGTCGACGTCCCCGCCCTGCGCACCGACAGCGCCGCCCTGCGCGGGCTTTTGCCGCCCGCCGCCATGGGCCACGCGCTGGCCGAACTGCGCGAGCGCAACCAGCTCGACCGCCTCGACGACGTGGAGACCGAGGCGGCCAGGGTCCGTGTCGAGCTGGGCCATCCCCCACTGGTGACGCCGATCATCGAGATCGTGGCCACCCAGGCCGTCTACAACGTGTGCGACGGCGACCGCTACGCCACGGTGAGCCAGGAGGTCAAGGACTACTGCCTCGGCCTGTACGGCTCTCCGCCCTACCCGATCGACGCGGAGGTGCGCCGCCTCGTCAACGGCCGTGAGGAGCCGATCACCTGCCGGCCCGCCGACCTCCTCGAACCGGCCCTCCCCTCGCTGCGCCGCGCGCTGGTGCGCGAGGGCGTGAACAAGCCGGACGCCGACATGGTGGTGAGCTACGCGCTCTTCCCCGACGAGACCCTGGCGCTGTTCCGCGGCGAGGTGATCGCGGAGCCCCTCGGTGACGAGCTCGCCGTCGAGCACGCGCCCGGCACCGCCGTCGACGACGCCGGCGACGGCGCCCTGGTGAGCCGCGAGGCCGTCGTGGAGGCGGAGGCGGCGCAGGACGTGCGCGAGCTCACCGTCGAGGTCGACGGGCAGAGCTATAGCGTTCGCGTCATCGGCGCCGGGGTGGGCCACGCCGCGGCGGCCGGCTCGAGCGCCCCGGTGGCGCGCGAGGGCACCGTCACCGCTCCCATGCAGGGCCTCATCCTCAAGGTCGGCGTTGCCATCGGCGACCGCGTCGCCATCGGGGACGTCGTCGCCGTTCTCGAGGCGATGAAGATGCAGAACGACATCGTCGCCACGCGGACCGGCACGATCAGCGCGGTGCACGNNTGGTGGCCAATCGCGGCGAGATCGCGCTGCGCGTGATCAGGGGCTGCCGCGACCTCGGCATCGCCACCGTCGCGGTGCACAGCGAGGCCGATCGCACCGCGGCGTTCGTCCTCCTCGCCGACGAGGCGGTGGAGATCGGCCCGGCGCCGGCGGCGCAGTCCTACCTGCGCGCCGACGCCATCATCGCCGCCGCACGGAGCACCGGGGCGGAGGCGATCCATCCCGGGTACGGCTTCCTCAGCGAGAACCAGGAGTTCGCGCGCGCCTGCGCCGATGCCGGGATCGCCTTCATCGGCCCCGGCGCGGACGCCATGGCGGCGATGGGCGAGAAGGTGCCCGCCCGGCATCGGATGCGCGACAGCGGCGTGCCCATCGTGCCCGGCAGCGACGCCCTCGACGATGTCGACTCCGCGGTGGCCGCCGCCACCGGGGTCGGCTACCCGGTGCTCATCAAGGCATCGGCGGGAGGCGGCGGCATCGGCATGCGCGTCGCCCGCGACGAGCACGAGTTGCGCGTCGCGCTCCCCGCGGCGCAGAGCACGGCCGAGCGCGCCTTCGGCAACGCCACCGTGTTCCTCGAGCGCTTCGTCGACTCGCCGCGCCACATCGAGATCCAGGTGCTCGCCGACCACCACGGCCACGTCGTCCACCTCGGTGAGCGCGAGTGCTCGATCCAGCGCCGCCACCAGAAGATCCTCGAGGAGTCGCCGTCCCCGGCGATTGACGCGGCCACGCGCGCCCGCATGGGCGACGCGGCGGTGACGGCGGCGCGCGCCGTCGGCTACGTCAACGCCGGCACCGTGGAGTTCATCTACAGCAACGGCGAGTTCTTCTTCCTGGAGATGAATGCGCGCCTCCAGGTGGAGCACCCGGTCACCGAGCTGGTCTACGGCGTCGACCTCGTCGTCGAGCAGCTGCGCATCGCCGCCGGCGAGGAGTTGCGCCTGCGCCAGAAGGACCTCGTCCCCTCCGGGCACGCCATCGAGTGCCGCATCAACGCCGAGCGCTACGCCAAGAACTTCATGCCCTCCCCGGGGCAGGTCACCGGCTACCACGAGCCCAGCGGCCCCGGCGTGCGCGTCGATTCCTCGCTGGTCGCGCCCGGGATGGTGTCCCCCCGATACGACCCCCTGATCGCCAAGCTGATCTGCTGGGGACCGACGCGCGAGATGGCGACCGCGCGCATGCGCCGCGCGCTCATGGAGTACGCGATCACCGGGATCAGCACCAACATCGACTACCACCTCGCCATCCTCGACGACCCCGACTTCGTGTCTGGCGCGTACACGACACAGTTCATCGACGGCCACCCGCAGCTGGTCGAGGCGGCGCAGGAATGGGAGGAGCGGCGCCGGCCGTTCCAGCGCGTCCTCCGGGACCCGGCCCGGGCGGCCGCGATCGCCGCCGCCGTCGTCGCCGTCGGGCCCTGACCGCGGACTCGGCCGGGCCGGCCGTCGTGGGCCACACACTGGCCGTCGCGGTGTACCGGCCGCTGGCGGAACAGCTGGTGGCGGTGGCGGCCCCGCGTCCCGGCGAGAGCGTTTTGGAGGTGTCGGCCGGGGACGGCGAGGTCAGCCGGCGACTGGCCGGTGCCGCGTCGGAGCCGCCGGCCACGGTGGTGGTCGCCACGGATGCGCTGGCGCGCGCTCTTGGCGAGGCGATCGCGCCGTTGGAGGCGGTCACGCTTGTGGCTCGCGCCTGGCAACTGCCATTCGGCGACGGGGAATTCGACCTTGCGGTCTCACTCCTGGCTGTCGTCGGCGGCGAACGCACGGGGCAGGCGTTCGCCGAGCTGGCCCGGGTGGCCCGCCGCACCGAGGTCGTGGTGTGGACCGACGGAGCCACCCACGAGAAGGCCCTGCGCGACGCCTGGCGCGAGCTGGGTGCGCCGGGGACGCTGCCGGACACGATGCTGACCGCGGCCACGCCGCCCGGCTGGTCCCAGAGCGAGCTCTCCGACGTGGCCCGCTTCGACGGGATCGGTCAGCTCTGGGCTGGGCTGGTCACCGAGCGGGGCGTCGCCGTACCGGCTGCCGTGGCGAGGGCTTTGCAGGAGCGGCTCGCCGAGAACGTCGCCGCGTTCACCGCGGCCGACGGCACCATGCGGATCCCCGTGCGCGCCACGTTGCTCACCCGCGACGGGAGCTGATCAGCCCCCGCTGACCGCCGTGAACGGGCTCGCCAGGGCCTGGCCGTCGACGTCGACCAGCGTCGTGCCGATCGTGAGTCGCACCGCGGTGCCGGCTGACACCGGTACTGTGATCGTCGCGGTGCGCGTGTCGGCGTCGTACACGGTGGTGACCCGCAGCGGTGCGCCAGCACGGGTGGTCACGGTGATCGCCGAGGCGACGCTGGTGGCGCGGAGGTCGCTGTCGAAGCTGACGCGCAGCACCAGGGTCGAGCCGCTCACGGGGGCGACCGACACGACGTGTGGACCGATCGGCTCGTCCTGCAACGCACCGGCGTGCAGGGCGCTGACCAGGTAGCCGCCGCCGGCGCGGGCTGACAGCGCAACGGTCTCGTCCACGAAGGAGACGGCGGCGTGCCCGGTGGTGGGATCGGCGATGAGGCGGGCGGTGGCGGTCACGGTTCCGTCCGCGTTGCCCACGGCGCTGACCAGGTAGCCGCGCGACAGGTGCGACGGCGAGGCGGCGAGGATGTTCAGACCGGGCGCGGCCAGCGCCGCCAGGCTGTTGGCGTCGCCATTCACCTGGGCGTCGACGAGGGCCTCGAGAGTGGTCGCCGCCCCGCTGGGCAGCAGGTTGACAGCGGTGCCGGGCTGCACACCTGGCAGGCGTGCGATCTGGGCTGTTCCGCCGGACACGAAGGCGAGGCGATCACCGCGGGTGGCATACACGGGATCGCGCGCCTCCGGTCCGCGGGCGATGATCGTGCCCGAGGGGAGTGAAAGGACGTCAAGTTCGGAGCCCCCGGTCGCCGCCTGGTCGACGATGGCGAGGTGGCTGGCGCCCGGGTCGAGGGCGATGGCGCTGATGGTGTCGGTGGGGCTGTGGAGGGGCACGGTCGCCGTCGCCTGGTGCGACACCGGCGAGGTGAGCAGGCGTGTCGGAGAGCTGGTGGCGTCGACCCACGCCACCGTCGAGCCGTCTCCGCTGAAGGCCGCAATCTCACGGCTCCCCGGCAGCGGACGGCTGACCAGGCTGTCGAGGTCGATGAGCACGCCATCGCCGGTGGTGCTGCCCGCGAAGGCCTGCCCGTTCGCCGAGAAGACGACCGTGGTTGTGCCGGGCGGCAGGGTGACCAGCGTGCTCACGTGACCCTGGAGGTCGACGCTGACAATGCGGCCAGGCTCTGCCGCGAGGGCGGTGTCGCCGGACAGCCAGCCGGTGGCAAGCACCGATGACGCCAGGGTGGCGAGCCGGCTCCACGACGAGCCGTCGAGGGGCACGAGGTCAAGCCGGGTCCCCGAGGCCGCCGGGACGGCGGCGATGAGGCGGATCCCGTTGGGGTCGAGAGCGGCAGAGGTCGCGCCCGGGCCGAGGTCGGTCACCCCGGTGGCCGCCGACATGCTGACCAGGTTGCCGGCCACCGGGGAGGCGCTGATGCCGGGCAGAACCACGGGGCCGGTCGACGCCGGAGACGAAGTGGGGGTGGTTGCCGAGGTCGGTGTCGACGACGGCGACGCGGATGTGCTCGGCGTTGCGGTGGCGGTCGCCGTGGGCGTGGTCGCCGCCGTCGACGACGTGGCGATCACGGTGCCGTCGCCCGCGCTGACCAGCTGGGCGCCGTTGCTCACCGGACCGAGCGTCTGCGGCACCAGCTGGGCGATCGACGGGGCCGGGGGCGGGGTGGGGGCGGTGCCGAAGGTGATGTGGATGTCGCTCGCCGCCAGCTGGCCGTTGGCCGCGAGCGTGGCGCTGCGCGCGATCGTCACCGAGTACGGTGTGTTGCCGGTGAGGTGATGGGTGGGGGTGATGAGCAGGTTGTTGCCCTGCCACGCGGTCGACACCTGGGTGGCCGGACTGATGTGCAGGCCGGCGACGACGGCGGCATGGTTCATGGGCTCGTTGAAGGCGACGGTGATGATGTTGTCGGGGCTCACCGCGTGCAGCTCGGCCACGGCTGACGCCGCGGTGACATGGTCCTGCACGGGCGTGTGGAGGAGGGTGAGCACGGCAGCGGCGACGAGGGCCGCCCCAAGCCCGGCACCGCCCCACGCGAAGGGAGTCGATCGGCGCCACCAGACACGGCGCGAGGTGCGGATCGTCCGCGGCCGCACCGTGCGTGGCCGAGCGACCGTGGTCGGCGAGCCGAGCGCCGCCGGGGCCTCACGCATCAGCTGGGCGCGCAGAACAGCCTGGAAGCGGGGGTCCAGCGGCGGTTCGGGTCGTGCGGACCGCACCAGATGGGCGAGCTGGAGCAGCTCCGGGTCGGCGGCGAAGATGTCGTCGATCTCAGGGTCGATCCAGCGGGAGTCGGTCATCAGGCCTCTCCCCGGTCGAACGTGGTGACGTCGAGGCGCTCGCGCAGGCCGATCATGCCGCGGTGGATGAGCAGCTTGATGGCCCCCTCGCTCTTGCCCATCACAACGCCGATGTCGGCGAGCTTGAGGTCCTCACCGAGCTTGAGGGTCATGGCGGTGCGCTGCTGCTCGGGGAGGGAGTCGATGGCGGCCCACACCCGCGACGCCTCGTCGCTCTGGGCGACGCGGTCGGCCACCGCCTGCGCAGGGTCGGCGACGCCGATGGCGTCGTCGAGGCTTGTGGCAGGTCGCTTGGCGCGGTAGTGGTCGGCGATGGCGTTCACGCTGATCTGGTAGAGCCACGCGCTGAACGGGTGACCGCTGGGCTTGTACCGGCCGATGGCGCGCAGGGCCTTGAAGAAGACCTCTGATGTGACGTCCTCCGCGGCGTCCTGGTCGCGCAACCGGCTGTAGACAAACCGATAGATCTGCCCGAAGTAGTGGCCGTACAACTCCCCAAAGGCGTCGGCGTCCACTTTGGCCCGCTCGACAAGCTGATCCTCATACGCCCGGGGCAGGGTCACCGGACAGACTCCGGACGCATGTGAGGGGGGAACGTGCCGAGCGCGCCAGCAGTTACGGGAGCTTCCATGGGGCTCCGACTATAGGAGCGGTGTGCCGGGCCGCCCGGGGCCCGGCAATCCTTGCCTCAGCGAGGGTCGAACAGGATCGCGTCTAACGCTACGGCGCGATCACGGAGGGAAAGGAGGTCAGTAATACCAGCGACGTCCGCCCACCGCGCGGCCCATTCCGCCCATGAGGGCCAGCACCGCACCGATCACGATGAGGATGATCCCGAGCGTCCAGAGGACGGGGACCGCGGCGATGAACCCGATGATCATCAGGATGATGCCGAGGACGATCATTGTATTCTCCTATACTACGGATAATCTGACAGTCAGTCTATCACTAAGCGTGAGGATCGTTACACAGCCTTTGGCCGGCCGTCGGCCAGGGGGCCGCCGATCGATCCCGCGGCGCTCGCGTCAGGCGATGGGCCTGGCGGGTCTCATGTGGTCCACCTCGCGGACCTCAGACCGCCCCGACCGTCACCCGCCGGCGCACCTCGCCGGGGAGGAGCTCCTCCTGACAGGCGCGGCAGACCAGTTGGGCGTCGACGACATGGCCGCAGTTGTGGGTCAGCTCCAGGGAGAGCTCGGCCGGAACAATCGAGGGCGGCCCCTCCTACACGTACGACGCCGTCTACCAGGACATCGTCCAGGACGAGCGCATCGTGAGCACCTACGACATGACCTTGAACGGCGAGCGCATCTCGGTGTCGGTGGCCACCGTCGAATTCGCATCGGAGGGCTCGGGAACGCGCCTGACCCTCACCGAGCAGGGCGTCTTCCTCGACGGCCTCGACAAGGTTGAGGACCGCGAGCATGGCACCCGCGAGCTGCTCGACAAGCTCGCTGAGGTCGTGGCCCGGGAAACAGCCAACGCCTGAGCGGCGCTGACACACGAAAGGGGCGGTCGCCGAATGCCGTGCCGCGGCGAGCACCCCGGAGGCTCACAGCTAG
>PLWW01000100.1 GCA_003153125.1 Candidatus Dormiibacterota bacterium
GTTCAAATCCTGCTGGGCGCGCCACCCCTTTTGAGATCGGGGAAGAGCTAACCTAGGGGGATGACGACCTCTCCGATAGATCCCGTGACAACAGATTCGACAACAGTTGAGGCTGAAACTGCCCCACTGTTGTCGCCAAAACGCCGGTATCGGGGCCGACGCGGCAACCACGAAGGCACCATCGTCCACAGAAAGGATGGCCGCTGGGCCGGGGCGGTCAGCGTAGGGTTGGGCAAGCGGAAGTGGGTGTATGGGCGCACCCGTGAGGATGTGGCGCGCCGGATAACAGGAGCGTTGAAGGCGACGCAGGACGGGATACCCATCCCCGGCGAGACAGACACCGTTGAGCGATACCTGACGCGATGGTTGGCGGACACTGTGACCAATCGCGTGCGCCCCGTCACTCTGGTCAGCTACGAGGGCATCGTTCGCCTACACATCATCCCGGAGTTGGGCAAGGTCCGTCTCGCACGGCTGACGCCTTCACAAGTGCAGGCGCTGCTGAACAGGAAGCTCGCTGCGGGGATGTCGCCGCGCAGCGTGGAGTACATCCGATCGGTCCTGCGACAGGCTCTCGGGCATGCCGTGCGCTGGAACCTCGTCAGCCGCAACGTCGCCGCCCTTACTGACAGGCCGAGGCCAGTCCGTCAGGAAATCCGGCCGCTCGACATCGAGCAGGCTCGGCGCTTCCTTGAGGCCGTTCGCGGTGACCGACTGGAGGCCCTGTACTCGGTTGCGCAGGCGTTGGGGGTCCGGCAGGGCGAAGCGCTGGGCCTTCGCTGGGAGGATGTGGACCTCGACAACGGCTTCGTGCATATCCGGCGCTCTTTGGTCCGGCTAAATGGGGAGTTCGTGCTGACCGAGCCTAAGACCACGAGTAGTGCCCGGAGGTTGGGGCCGCTGCCGGACATGCTGATCGAGACACTGAGAGCGCACAGGCTGCGGCAGACTGAGGAACAGCTAGCGGCGTCTGCATGGCTAAATGAGTGGGGCTTGGTGTTCACCACGCCGACCGGCGCCCCATGGCACTCCAGCACCCTCACGAAGACCTTTCAGGCGCATCTTGCCGCCGCAGGTCTTCCACGCCAGCGGTTTCACGACTTGCGCCATGGCTGCGCTTCCCTCCTCTTGGCACAGAACGTGAATCCCCGAGTTGTGATGGAGATCCTCGGTCACTCCCAGATCACCCTTACGCTCGATACGTACAGCCATGTCTCGCAGTCGGTGCAGGGCGCCGCCCTCGCGGGACTCGCAGCGTCTCTCTCCGCCGGGCACTGACGACGGGCGCAGGATGCGGGCCTCTCAACCATCTGGGTTGGCTCGCTGCGTCCGTGTCTCGGATTGGTTGACCCAGCCGGGGGTCGCGCTCGTCGCGATCGACTACGGCGATGACCGCCAGGCTGTTGTTGCTCTCGTAAGGCGAGGCTCGGATTGACGTCTGATGGAACGTCACGGGCGTTAGCCCGACGCTAATCGCCGTCACCTGTGCCTTCCTCCCTGCCGACCCGAGCTTACCCGGGAAGGCTCGCATGGGGTTCCGGCTCGGGTGCCTGCTGTTCGCCCCCTTCCTCACCCTCGTCGCGTGGATGATCCAAGGGTTGATCTGGCTGATGGCGGCGACGCCGATCCTGGCCTATGCTCTGCTCATGGGCGTCTTGGGAGGTGGGTTGCGTCGATGACCACCAAGGCAGATCCCCCGAAAGGCTGGAGAATCTGTGAGGGCTGCGGTCAGCCCTTCCAGTATTGGCGGAAGTTAGCCAAGTACGATAGTGCGTTGTGCCGGGTGCGGGCGGCACGCAAACGCCAGAAGGCAACGCTGAAATCCTGACACCCTCGCTGGGTGAGCTACTTCGTTCCTGACCTCCCAGGCATCGACGGTCTTCTGGGCGACCCTGCCGGGCCGGTCGGGCAGAAGATCGAAGAGCTTGGCGTTGGGTGCGAGACGGTCGCCAAACGGTTGGCCCCCGTGTCCCACCTCCGCCAGGACATCCCCGGACTGCTGCGGGATTCGATTACTCACTACATTCAGATGTACGACGGCGCCCCGGGTCCGACGCGAGACGAGGCCCACTCAACCGCCGCAACCGCGCTACTCCGGCCGGTTCCTTCGCGATAGGTGGAGGATTAGCGCGTGGAGAAGAGTTGGAGGCTGAAGCTTGATCGGGCAGAGCAACACCTCCAAGACCTACATGCTGAGGTGACCAAGTACGCGGAAGGCCACCACTACAAGGCTGTCAGGATCGTAGCGGGGCCTACGTGCAAGCAGCACGTCGAATGCTGGCGGTACCACTTGCGAATCACTGAGCAGCCCGATCCGCTGCTCGGGATCATCAGTGGGGACTTCCTGTTCGATGCTCGGTCTGCCCTTGACCACATGGCTGCTGCGTTGGTCCCCCCTCGGCGACGATCACACAGCGGATTCCCGATTGAAACCGAACCCATCTGGACAAAGGTCAATCGCCGGTACGTCGTACGTGACCCCAACGGGCGGCGCCGCTTCAAGACCAAGACCACGGGTATGGCCCTCGGAGCCGTCGCCGTCATCAAGGCGGTGCAACCCAACAACGACCCCGCGCTGGCCCCTGTTGGCGGTCTGGCCCTCCTGAGCAGGCTCAACAACGCTGACAAGCATCGACAGTTCATCACCTACAGCGCGGGTCTGGGTGACGTCGAAGTCCGCGTCACGATCAGAGGGCAGAGCATGAAGATTCCTCTCTCCCAGCCTGTGCAGGGACCGCCCTTCATCAGCGACGGCGCGGAAATCGCCCACTTCTGGCTCGATCGTCAAGGTCTGTTGGAATCGGAAATCAATGTTCGCGTGGTCGGTACGCCAGTCATCGCGATCAGAGTTATCGAATCGACGAGGAAGGAAAAGTGGGCCGGGTATATGGACATCGAGTTGCTCTTTGAAACCGTTGTCGAGCACATCCGCGACGGCATCTTTCCCTACCTCGAACCCTTTGTCTGGCGACCGGGCGTTTGAGCGCCGCGTCGTCACGAGACCGCTGACTGGTGGAATCCGGCGCCTGCGAAGCCTCGCTCGGGACCGGTGCCGCCCTCGTCGTGGCTTTGACGGCTAGCGCAGACCGGTCCGGCACCGCCTGTGGGCATGTAGGTCAGTCTGACGCGTCATAGTTGATCTCGGCCTGATCAGCCACACGCAACTCGCGCGGTGCCCGCCGGTGGGTCACGTTCCCGCCGGTTAGGTGCGGATAGTCGATCTGCTTGCCTTCGAGTAGTTGACCCACGGTGAGGAGTTGCAGCCGGGGATGGCTGCTACCCCACGGCGATGTGTAGAAGCCCGCGCTAGCCGCCTCGGCCCGCATCCCTGCCGACGGCACCTCGAAGCTGAGCAGGACGCCGATCTGGGCCTCTTCCCGGTCGATGACCCCGCGCAGGTCGCGGACGTACGCAGGCACGAGACCACCGGCCTTGACGGAGAACACGATCTGCTTGGTGCTCCCGGCGGTTCCACCGTCGTGGAAGTAGAGCCGCCCGTCGATACCCTTGTCGCCGCCCTTCTTGGCGCTTGTAGCGACGCGCGCGAAGACGAGACCGAGTGCCCATGCTTGGAACTGGAAGGGGTCGGTAGCGGCTAATTCGCGTGCGCCGTCGACGTCGGTTGGCTCGCCGATCACTTGATATGTAGCGGCGATGCTCGGGCCGTACGCGTCCACGAGGCGGTGTTTGATGAGGCCGATGGCGAGGTGTGTGATATCGATGCCGATCCAACTACGACCGAGCCGCTGCGCGGACGCAACTGTGGTCCCACAGCCACAGAATGGGTCCAAGACCACCCCGCCCGCGACGCTGCTCGATTTGATGATGCGGTCTAACAGAGCCTCGGGCTTTTGGGTTGGGTACCCAAGCCGTTCCGCTGCGGTATTACTGATGCGGGGAATGTCAGTCCAGTTCGTCGTGATCGGCTTGCCGCTGGTCTCATCGAGATAGATCTTCCAGCCGTCCATGCGCGGTGAGCCATCCCTTTTGAGCAGGATGCGGCCCTCCTTGTACAGCGCTTCCAGTTGCTCGACGGCCATCCCCCATGAGCGGTTTGAGGGTGGCGTGGTTCCGCGCCACGTGAACCGCCGACTTGGATTTGGCGTCGAAAAGGTGAGGTTTTCTCCTTTGTAGAGTCGTCCATCCGCGTCCGTCTTGAACCTCGCCATCTGCTCCGGTCCATAGGCAACGAACTGGGGCTGAAAGACAACGTCGTGGGTCTTGCCGTAGAAGAGCAGTCGATCATTCGTTCGTGGCCAAGTCTTGGCCCGCATGTTGTGGGCGTTGGTGCGCTCCCAGATGATCTCGTTTAGAAAGTGTTCGGGGCCAAAGATCGAGTCCATCAGGAGCTTCAGGTAATGGCTCGCCGTGGGGTCGCAATGCAGATAGATGCTCGCCGTCCGCCGCATCACCCGGCGTAGCTCGACTAGGCGCGGAGCCATCATCGACAGGTAGGCGAGCATGTCGGAGGTGCCGAGTAGCGTCCGAAACGCTCGCAGGGCCTCCGCGACGGTGCCGCCCTGTTCCACCGCCTGCTGGTAGTCGTAGGCGGCGGCTTCGTCCCAACGCCAAGTGTCTTCGAATGCCGTGATCTGGGCAGCGGACTGCGTACCGCTCTTCTCGGCAAAAAGGACGTTGTAGCTGGCGTTGGAGTTGAACGGCGGATCGAGGTAGACGAGGTCAACGCTCTCGTCATTGATGTGCCGCCTCAGGACGTCGAGGTTGTCGCCGTAGTACAGAAGGTTGGCGTCCACGGCAGTAGAGCTTATCGGGCCATGCTCGTTTCTGCGAGGTACTCACCGGAGGTTTCGCCGAGGTCCGCACCCTGTGCGCCGGGGAACGTTCAGACTGCCGGAGGGTCGCTTCCCCCTCACGATGCCGCTTTGGTGCTTTCGAATAACACCGCGTCTTCGACGCCCAATTCGCGCCTAAGGAGACGAGCGAGAGCAGCCCGACCGTTGGCCAGTCGCCGGGTAGCGTCTCGCCAACTCGTTCGTCGTCGCAAACGTTTGGCGCGCTTGAGAGGGTGTCGAGTCAGGAGTGACGCGCACATCGACCCATCAAGGAATGGCCCCCCGCGCGTATTGCCATCGCAACTCCCTGATCAGGACGGAGTAGTCGCTACAAGACGAACGGCAGTCCAACCGTACCCGACTGGAGCGCTCCGTCAGCGGGCCAGCGATTTGGCAGCTACGGCGGCGGGCGATGAGGAGAGGATCTCGGAGCGTCCGTCGCAGTTACCCATACGCGCATCCGTCGTTCTGCAAGTTTAGCCGCATCGTAGGGCGCCGCCTCCCCCGACATGAGGTGCGACTTGATCTTCTGCTTGAGGCGCATCTGTTCGTCGGCGAGAGTACGCCCATACCGGCGCTTGCGATGGGCCGCGATCTTGGCGTCGAGGTCCTCCAAGCGTTCCGGTTGCTGCGGGATGCCGAAGCATTGTGAGGCGCTCATCCCGCGATTCTACAGCGGGAGCGGCATCGTCCAGACTCGCTAGCAAAGAGGTGACCCTTCCGGCGGACGAAGCAGCCAAAACCCCCGACAAGGACGCGGCCAAGCGCAGCCATCCACAACTCCCACGAACGCCTAGGCTTCGTCGTATGCCTGCTACAAAGGGGCGGCGCCCACCGTTCAGCGAACAGCAGCGGAGATGGGTCTTACTGGTGCTCGTGCCGCTCTCTATCGGCTGGCTCGGCCTCGCCGTGGCGGACTTGCTCTTGAGAGACATCGGCTTCGGCATCGCGAATGCGGCTCTCGCGCTCCTGTGGATCGGCCTTACTGCCGCATTCTGGTTACGCCGTCCACGAACCCGCTTTGTATCCCGCGATGACCGCCAAACACTACCTGATCGGTAGCCCACGTGTAGCAAAGGTCAGGATAGGAAAGGCGCATGGCGACGACATGGCGCGGGACGCCCCAGTGAGCTAACGGCGACGGCTTCGCTCGCCCGGTAGCTGTTGTGAAGACGCCCCAACGTTGACGCCACCGTTGCCTGCCGAGCGGAGAGTCTGGCGGGTTGCCGACCCAAGGTGCTGGCGTCAGGCATGTTCAGCGACGAAGGGTCCGGCAATGAAGCATCCGTCGCGGCGCCCACGAGCGGGATACGCTAGTGGGGCATGGAGCCGGACACCCCACCTGCCATTCTGAGGCTGTCCCTACGCCTCGTGGCACGCGCCTACCGGTGGTTTACCATCCTGTTCGCCGTCGCACCGGCAGTCTTGATTCTCATCGGATCGCTAGGGGTCGCGTTCGACGCGGGCAATGGGTCGAAAGCTCCGTACCGCGAACAGATCGCATTCGGTGTCCTCTTGTACTTCTGGCTCTCGGTCGTCGTAGCCGTGGGCGCGCTCGTCTGTCGGCGATCGGGCTTTTTCGCTGCCGACTCCGAGGTCGGCCTCCTCACTCTCCGGGGTGCCATGCGTCCCACGAAGGTGCACATAACGCGATGGATTCGTCGAAGCGTCAGGAACCCGGTCCCTCTCGGTCGGGACATGAAATTCATCCTTGGGATCGACGCTAGTCGCCACACCGTCTTGGTTTTGCCCATGCTGCTGCTACCCGAGTCCGGTGTCAGAGAGTTCTTGCAACGAACAGGGCTGCCGGTCGAGGGCGGCTGGTCCGAGCGCACATCATTTCTGGGATGGCGGGCCGCTTTCCCTCCCGCGCCGGAGCAGCGTCCGTCACAGCTTCAGCGGTGGTTCATCGTTGCCTTAGCGCTGATGGAGATCGTTGCCCTAGGTCTGACCTTCCTCGTCGCCATGCATGTGGCGGGCTAATCGAGCAGGCCGCCGTACTGACGGCAAGCTGAGGTGGCAAAGCTTGGCTCCGCGTCGCAACGTCAGGTCGGCTCCGATTTGCGTTGGCGGTCGATATCAGCTTTCCATCGACTCGGTCTCCATCCATTGGCCTTGAGGCGTACTGGATAACCCCGTTGGGCGCTAACGTGAACGCTCGCAATCCGTGCACTTTCGCGCCCCATCCGAATCCCGACGATCAAGCACGCCACGGCGATGCTCGCACCCAGTGCCGCAACCGCCCACGCCACCTGTGGACCGCCCGACTGCGCCCACCAGCCTGCGGGCAGAAAGATGAGCGCCGAGGCTATCAACGTTCCGGCAGGGAACTTGTCTCCGAGCACTGCAAGCCTTGCGGCCTCGTGCCCTATTACCGGTTCCAGCAAGCTCACCTGCCGTGCGTAGATAGCCAGCAGTCCGGTGGATCGCTTCTCTTCGCCTAGCGGCATGACGAAAGCCCAAGGTCCCACACGACGTAGACGAGGGTCACGAGCATGAGCTTAGACCTTCCAGCCGGGACCTACCCACGGTGCGTCAGGCTATAGGCCGATCACGTTGTTGGGCTGCCCAAGGTCCCACACGCCAGTCGCATGCGGACCGCGATGGAGACTCGTAGTCGCGGAGGTACTGACCTTCACTACGGATCCGCTAGACGCGGCTGACCGCCGCGTCGTATCGCTGAGCGAAACGTAGGCCCACAACCAGCATTAACAGCCCGACGACGGCGACAGTCAGCAGCCAGACGATCGTGCTCGCGGGATTCCCGACGCTGAAGCCGCCAGCGATGGATAGAAGGATGTCGGCACCCGCGATCGCTGCAACCGGCAACTCATAACCAACCACCAGCGTCACCAGACTAGCGGTCGCTAGGCGTCGTCGCCCTGCCACCATCAGCAGTGGGACAATGATTGGCAGTAGCACCACGCCGATCACTTCCACGCTCAGAAAGCCAAGGCCAACACCGAGAGCGGCCATTGTTGCTAGCCACAGAATCGCGCGGAATTTCGACCGGTCGGATGCTACTGGGAGGTTCACATGACCAGCCTACTCGGCCTTCCTCGTCGCCATGCTACCTCCGACGGCTCCGCTCGCCGCGATACAGCCCATAGAGGGTGAATGGCCATGTCGCAAGCAGGAACACCAACAGCGGGCTGCCGTGGCCCGATACGAGCGCCCACACTCCCCCCGCAGTCCAGACGGCGAGAATGCCGTAACAGGCGATATAGATCGGACTGGTCAGGCTGCGGTTAACTCCATCTGAAAGATCACCGTCCATTACTCTCCCGTGATGGGTGTCGTGGGCGCCGGGATTCTCAGTGCCGTCCTGTTGGTCTGGTTTGCGCAGGCGGCGATGATCTTCCGCGACCTGCGGCGCCACGGCATCGACCGAAGGCACTCTGCGCTCACAGGGTTCGTGTTCGGCGGCTTCTACATGCCCCTCGGCATGGCATTCTTCCTGTGGCCGCGTATGCGAGACGGGGTGCTCGACCTCCAAAGGAGAGCCGCTGCGAATCGCCCGACTAAGGGCGCTAGCTGAGGGAAGGCGCCCGCAGCAGAGGCACACACGGCGGAGCTACGGCGCGGTGGCCTCCCCCGCCTGCTCCCATCGGCGGATCGTTAGATTGACGGCTGCGATACAGGCCGCGCATCGGGGAGCTTGGATCAGGTCGCCGCAGGAGACGCACGCTCCCCCCGTGTACGGGCGCTCCGGGCGGGCAACGAGAAGCGGAAGCGGGCGTCGGTAGGTCGGAAGCTGACCCTTCATTGCCTCAGCACGCCACGCGACATCGTCCCAGTCGGTCCCCGGCGCGACGCAACCCAGCACCCGTAGCAGATCAGCCTTGCGGGCGCGCACGTCCGCGATGTCCGATTCGGTCACGAGGCCCTCGGGGCCTTCGACTACGAGGTTGTCGGCCTCTCGACTGACGGTGACATCCCGACGCCTCAAAGCGGTGAGCAGATCGGTCGCATTCATACGGCGATCTTGACCCGCGCCTGACGAGCTTCGCTCTCGCGCGGAACTTCGCTTCCACCCTTAGGGGCGTCGCCGTTGGAAGTGAAGTCCAACTCTTCATTGGCGACGACCGCTCTCCACTTGCACTCCTTGCCCTGAGCACTACCGACGGCGATCGCCGGGTCACGATCGATCTCGCCACGCCTCGCAAGTTGATTTAGCGCACGACGGATCTGCTCGTCGCTAGGGGGCGGGGAGCCGAGGCGGCTCCGGATGTGATCCGTGGTGAGCCAGTCTGTCCCCTCGCGAACGGCATCCAGCACCCGGCTTGAAACCGCGTCGGCCTTCAGCTGCGTCGGATCACCCAGAAGGGTAAGCACGCCGGACTCCGTATCCATCTCGTAGACAAACTCAGCGGGGGACGTGATGCGACTAAGTGTCCGCACCACCCGCCGATTCCGGCTGTTGGACGTGTCGCGGTCAATTTCGATGGCGACGTCCACTGCTCCCAACAGCGCGGATGCTCCCGAGATGCCTTCGCCGTGGTTGCCGCCGCCCTTTCTGCTGTGGTGAACAAGCAGAAGGGTCTTCTTCTTCTCGCGGGAGACACCGTGGACCCACGGATTGACCTTGCGAGCCACCTCGGAGTTGTCGGTCTCATCGTTAAAGCTGAACGCGCTGCGGATGGTGTCCACGAGGACCACGTCCTCACTACCTTCGACCGCGCGGCGCAGCATGGCCTCCTTGTCAGATCCCAGCACTGGAACAAACACGACGTTGGACCAATCGCCTTCGGCCTTCCTAGCGCGTCGCACCCACTGATCCTTGCCCTCCTCCGTGAAGAATAGGATCGAGAGGCCGGCTCTCAACCAGTCGGACAGGGCGCCCACCAGCAAGGTGGACTTCCCCGACTTCGGGGGACCTGACAAGACATGTGCGGCGGCCCTGATGACAACGCCGCCTCGACCGAGGATGGGCAACGATTCCGGGATGGGCGGTATGTCGATGGCCATCAGATCGCTGCCCCTCCACTCCTCCAACTTCACTTCGCGGGTGCCCGTCTTATGGTGGGAAGTGAAGTCGGACACATTGGATCGTTCGGCGGGCGGCACTACCGGAAGGGCGAACAAGTCGTTGGCGCCGTGACCAGCGGCGAGAAAGTCGTCGAGGCCGACCTTGGTGCCGTTCGGGCCGTCCGGTAGACACACAATCCTAACGATGGCGCCGCAGTCTTTCAAGAACTCGGCGAGACGCTCTGCTGCGGCGCGGACTTCGGGCTTCGTCCGGAGGTCGGAGTCGAAGGCTATATGCACCTCACGGCCGCCGACACGAATGTCCTCCCACTCGGCAAGCGGTGCCTTCCGTCCCTGCGGGTCTCGCCCGCGCCAGCCCCACACTCCCAGAAGAGCGATGGCGCACACGCCCCGCGTTGCCGCGCTGTCCGCTTTCCTGATGCCCTCCGTGACGATCAGAGGGGTCCGCGCGTCGCGGATCATGTGGCGCACGGCAGGCGGAACATCGAGGTGCAGTCGACTCCCCTCCGGCGTTTCATACTTCACCGCCTTGCCATTTGCCTCTCGCGGCCGATCAGGTCGAAGCTGGTGGCCGACAACCTCGCCCGTTGCGGCGCGGAGCGGCAAGACCAACGCAGGCACGAGGCACTGGTAGGGAGCAAATCCAAGGCCCGCGACCTGATCAATCGTGGTGGCTGAGATGTAGCCACGCGCGTCCCGCACCCCGTCATTGATACCCGACGCACGAATGAGGTCTGCGTGGTGTGAGAGCAATACCCGCCCCACTGGTCCGGCCGGGTCGGCGCTCGCCACCCGGTCTCCGGCACGTTCCGACGTCTTCATGGGAACGCCGGTCACGAGTCGCTGGCGTGCTCATCGCCTATGAATCTCGCCAAGTCCGACTCGCGGACCCGTCTCGCGCGACCAATGTGGACAGACCTCAACTGTCCGGTCGCGAGCAGTTCGTACACGCGAGTGCGACCCAGTTGCATGCGCGCTGAGACGTCCCTGACGGTCAGCAGCCTGTCGGTGAGAGGGGAAGTTAGCATGGCGATGTCCTCGTTGAGGTGGTTCGTTGGGACGTATCGGACATCACCGCGCCGCAGCGGACTACGGTGGTAATATGATGGCAATATGACGCAGACCGACCTCGAGTTGGCGGGCCTCGCACGGCCGGACGGGTCGGGCTTGGGTCATGCATTCGCGGGCGGGCGCTACCTCGCGCCTGCGCTGGTCGAGGCCGACGGTGAGGTCGGGATTCATTGGGCGATGTCCTCGGAAGGCCGAGGACCGCACCGGCGCGTCGCGCATCCGCAGACGCTAGCCGCGTTTAGCGATCTCGCCGACGCCGACGCCGCTCAGGTGGTCGCCTTTGCGAGGCGATGGGGAGTCCTGAACACCCAGTATCCGCCCTTCTGCGGGCACCGACACGGCGACGAGCCGAGGGTACTGTTGTCACGCGGGGCGAAGCCGAGCAGTCCCGGAACGATGGTCGTGACTATCGGTCCCGCATCTAGCCTGCTTCCGGAGTCGGGCGCCGAATGCCTCGCGTGCTGGCGCGCACTCGCATGGCAAACGCGAAGCGCGCTGAATGAGGTTGCGATAGTCCGGAAGTTGCCCTCGGTCCGGCCTGCGCAACGACGCCACGCAGCCCGGATGGTGCAGGCTTTGATCGACATGACGTATGTGCGCCCTCGGCTTATGTGGGATGCAGAGGACGCCGTGGTGACCCTCTCTGGTGCGGGGCTGATGGGGGCTATCTCCATGCTGGTGCTCACAGCGGTGTTTGGACAGGGCTTGGCCATGTGCGCCAACTGTGGTCAATGGCACAGTCCTATGCGCCCTCAGTCCGACCGCCGCAGCTACTGCCTCATTTGCCGCCAATCGGGGGCGCCAGAGCGCGATGCATCGCGGGACTACCGCAGGCGCCAGCGGAAGACGGCTTCGACCTGACCACGGCGGTCAGCACGAGGCTGCTCCGACGACCTCCGACAACAGACTTGACAACAATGTGAGCGGACGCCTGCGGTTGCGGCCGAACGCGTCCGGACTCCGGGCCTCCAAGGGGTGAATCCACGTGGACGACACTGGACACTCGCGGACTGGTTGACCTAAGACTACGGATCAGAAGGTCGCGGGT
>PLWW01000123.1 GCA_003153125.1 Candidatus Dormiibacterota bacterium
ACCAGCGAGATCACCACCATGTCCTCCTCGCGGCCCTCGAAGGAGTCGACCGTGTCGATCTTCACCGTGCGCTTGAAGCGGCGGCGCCCCAGCGCCTGGCGGAGACGCTCCACCTGCTCGGCGTACATGGCGATGACCGCCATGCTCATCTCGCGCGGCGCACGCTCGTCGAGCAGGCGCACCACCTGGGCGGCGACCCGCACCTCCGCCTCATTGCGCAAGGCGCCACCGGGACCGCGCCGCTCGCGACCGCCGCGCATGCCCTCGGTGTCGACGAAGTGCAGCGCCACCGGGAAGGGCGTGCGCGTGATGTAGTCGTAGGCCTGCACCTCGGGGGCGTCCTCGAGCTGACCGTCGTAGCTGGCCTTGGAGACATAGGCCGCGATGTCGGGGTGCATGCGGTGCTGGATGGTGAGAAGACAGCGCGCCGAGGGCTGCAGGCCCCCCTCCCACGCCTGCTCGAAAAGGCTTCTGTTGACAAGGGTTTCGAGCGCCTCGTCGCTTTCCACGATGCCGTACAGCGCGTCGTCCTCGACGGGCGGGAGCTGCTTGTGGTCGCCGACCAGGGCCAGCGCCGAGCCCAGCCGCAGCGCCGGCAGGGCCTCGTCGACACGGGCCTTGTTGGCCTCGTCGAGGATGACAATGTCGAAGTTCATGTCGGTGATGGCTGACGTCGCTGCGGTGGCGCACGTCGCGAAGTAGCAGTTGGCCTCGAGAAGCCGGGGATCGTCCTCGTCATCGCAACGGAAGCGCTCGACGGTGGGGTGGACGCGCTCGGCGCGGGCCACCCGGACTGCGCGCATCCCCGGCGTGTCGGCGAGACGCTCGAGCGCGTTGTCGACGGCCAGATTGCTGTGCGACGTGACCAGGATGCGCTCGTCCGGGTTGGCGTCGAGGCGTCGCTTGATGGCCTCCACGATGACCGTCGTCTTGCCGGTGCCGGGCGGACCCTGGATGAACACCGCCTCCCCGGCGGCGAGCCGGCTGAGGAGGACGACGGCGCGGTCCTGGGGTGGGTTGGCCATCATCCCCGCGGTCAGCCAGTGGCGGGACTCCTCACCCTCGACGTAGGCCGGCGCCGTGACCGACTGCGGCGACACCATGAGCTGGGCGAGCAGACCGACACCGAAATCGCGCGTGGCGATGGCGGCGAGCACGCTGCGCTTGGCCTGGTAGAGCGCCTTGTTGAAGGAGGGCGTGATGGTTCCCTCGGTCCCGGCGTGTTCGAAGGTGCGGCAGGTGACCTCGACCGTGTGGCGGTGGTGGTCGATGCGCGAGACGCGACCCACGAAGTTGGGCTCGTCCTCGGGTTCGACAAGGACGGCGGCGTCGGCGGTGAGGTTGATCTGCTCCGTCGCAGGGATGGTGAACTCCACCTTGCCCACCTCGGGCTGGCGGCGGTCGGCGTCCGTGAACTCGTGACCGCATGACGGGCAGCGCTCATGGTCGGCGGGCCGCCAGAGGGCCCGGCAGCGCTTGCAGCGCCAGTACTCCTTGGCCGCGATGAAGTGGGTGCGCTGCGTGGCCGCACGCTGCCGCTCCGCCTTCTCGAGGCTGTCGACAAGCTTGAGCGCGGCGTACAACTCCGACGATTTCGCCGCCTCCGCGCTTGCTGATCGCCACTCGAGGAGGCGGCGCGTGTCGCTGGCAACCCCGTTGGCCGCAGTCACGATGGGGGTGCGCGCCGTCACCGTCAGCACCTTGCTGCCGTCGGGGTGATCCATCGCCGGCCGCATCGACACCACGCGCAGCGCAAGGTGGTCGCGTTGGTTGTCGGGCGCCTCCTGGGGCACGCACTCCAGGGTGAGGTCAGGCAGGGCGACGCGCAGGCTCGGCGGCTCCTCGTCACCGAAGGACACGGTGAGATGGCCGACCTCGCTGATCCTCTGGGCGAAGAGGTCACGCGGATCGGTGTCCTTCGCATCCCCGTCCGCAAGCGTGGTGAGCACCACCATGGCGTCACTGCCGTCGGGCACGATGAGATGGAGACGGTCGAGAGCGAGGTCCGGGGATATCAGTCGGACGGTCAAACCTCGGACGCCGGTGGGGTGCAATCCCCGGCGTCATGCATCCGGTTCGGGATGGATTCGGGCATCAGCACAGCAACGGACGCTGCGATGACGGCGTGGCGGCCACACTGGCCGCGCAGCGGTTCCCGAAGGCTCCCGCGTGTCCTGACTATAGCGTAGTGAAGTGCGCTTGCAACACGATGTCTGCCAGCGCGGT
This sequence comes from Candidatus Dormiibacterota bacterium, assembly GCA_003153125.1. Classification (GTDB taxonomy): domain Bacteria; phylum Chloroflexota; class Dormibacteria; order Aeolococcales; family Aeolococcaceae; genus Aeolococcus. Next base: position 2,227 of record PLWW01000123.1, read on the forward strand.
AGCCGTGGTCAGGGCGACGGGACCGCTCCCGGCGTGGTAACGCGTGCCTCGAACCAGCCCGCGAGGGTTGCGAAGTGGTCGCGAAGCAGGAGTTGATGCGCGCCGGGAACGATGACCACCGCGGCGGCCGGCAGCACGGCTCGCCAGCGGTCGAGGCTGTCGCCGGCGATCGTCGTGTCCTCGTTGGAATAGAGCAACATCTGCGGGCGCCCGCGCAGGGCATCGTCGAGGGCGAGCAGGTCCGCGGCAGCGGTCGGATCCCAGAGAAGCGCACGCGAGGTCTTCTGGTAACTGTCAACTGTGTGGCGCAGGTAATCGGCGATCACCGCGCGTGGGAAGGTCGCCGACCTGACCAGCGGGGACAGCGCGGGCAGCAACCTCTGCACGAATCGGTACACAGCCACGCGGACCGGGGCATTCGGCATCCGATTGGGACGCAGCTGCTGTCGTGGAAATGGTGTCGCGACAAGGGCCAGCGACTCCACCGCCTCGGGGTGACGGCGCGCGAACAGCGCGGCGAGAACACCGCCCATGGAGTGACCGGCGACCGCAACCTGACCCTCGATGTGGAGAGCCGCCAGGAGTGATTCGATGGTGGCGAGGTGGAACTCGCGTCCGTAGTCGAGGCCGGGCTTGTCGGAGCGGCCAAAACCGGCCAGGTCCGGGGCGATCAGCGTTCGCGTGCCGGCGAGGAGCGGCCCGAGACCGGCCCAGTAACGGCCACTGCCGCCGAGGCCGTGAAGAAGCAGGATCGGTGAGCCCGTGCCGGCGACCTGCACCGACAAGCGGCCCCAGTCGAGCTTGATGCGGCGGTGACGCCAACCCATGGACACGTCGTGATCGTGGCACAGAGCGGAGGCCCAGCCCGCCCCCGCCCTGTGCGGTCACGGTGCCTCCGCGCCCACGCACCGCTACGATCAGCACATGGCTGAAGAAGGCACCGGGGTCGACCTGAGCGGGTTGCACCGCGAGTTCGACAAGCTCAAGAAGCAGCTCTGTCGCTGCCAGCACCAGGGCACCTGCCTCGCCTGCCGCGGCTTCGAGATCCTCAGGGAGCAGTCGCAGACCGTGGTTGCCGCCTCCAGCCAGCCCGTGCTCATGCAGGTGGCGCAGGAGGCTGCCATGAACGACCTGCTCGGCCAGCTCGGCGGTGTCCAGGAGAAGCTGGCCGGCGACCCGCAGATCCAGGAGCTTCTGATGCGCATGATGGACCGCGTCCAGGAGGACCTCGGCGGACCTGACGAGCTGGCCAAGTTGTTCAGTGGCCTGGGCTTTCCCATACCCGGCCCCGACGGAGCCGCCGGCACCGGCGAGATCCCCGGCTTCGGGACACCCCCGCCTTCCCCGAGCGCTGCCAGCGAGTCGTGGGACGACCGCCCTCGGCCACCGGCGCCCGACGCCAAGCCGAACGGGCCCACCGACCCTTCGCCGAAGCCCGAGGGCGACGACCCGTCGCCGGCCGGCGCCTGAGGGAAGCGGTCGTGCCCTGGCGCCTGCGTCGCTCGGTGCTGGCGTGCCCGGGGAGCAATCCCCGCATGATGGAGAAGGCAGCTGCATCCGCGGCTGACGAGGTGTTCCTCGATCTCGAAGACGCCTGCGCGCCCATGGAGAAGCCGGCGGCCCGAGGCAGGATCGTGGAGGCGCTGCGCTCGCACGACTGGCAGGGGAAGGTGCGTGTCGTACGCATCAACCAGGTCGGCAGCCGGTTCGCGCTCGACGACATCCGCGAGGTGGTGAGCGGGGCGGGGGACGTGCTCGACTGCGTGATGGTTCCCAAGGTGCAGAACGCCGGCGACATCGCGTTCGTCGACCGCGCCCTCGGCAGCCTTGAGCAGGGCCTCGGCCTCGAGGTGGGCCGGATCGGCATCGAGGCTCAGGTGGAGGACGCCCAGGGCCTCACCAACGCCGAGCAGATCGCCTCGGCGAGCCCGCGTCTCGAGACGATCACGTACGGGCCGGCCGATTTCTCGGCCGCCATGCACTTCCCCAACCTCACCGTCGCCAACTCGTACAGCTACCCGGGCGACATCTTCCACTACGTGCTCTTCAAGCTGGCCGTGGCGGCGCGAGCCGCCGGGATCCAGGTGGTCGACGGTCCCTACCTGGCGATCCGAGACATCGAGGGATTCCGAGATGCCGCCGGCAGGTCGGCCGCGCTCGGCTACGACGGCAAGTGGGTGCTCCACCCCGGCCAGATCGAGGCGTGCAACGAGGTGTTCACGCCCAGCCAGACAGACTTCGACAAGGCGGTGCAGATCCTTGCCGCGTACCGTCACGCGACCGAGGTGGAGGGGCGCGGCGCGGTGATGCTCGGCGACGAGATGATCGACGAGGCGTCACGCAAGATGGCCGTGCAGTTCGAGGCACGCGGCCGTGCGGCGGGGCTGACACCGTCGTCGCGCGACGCGACCGCGGAGGCGGTCGCGGGCGTATAGACGCTCGCGCGCGGGCCGCGCGGCGGGCGTGGNNGGTGGCGGCGTCCCCCGTAGCGACCGCCGAGCGGAGGGTGTGTTCGGTTCTCTTCTGCGACCTCGTGGGCTTCACCCACCTGTCCACATCACGCGACCCCGAGGAGGCTCGCGAGTTGCTGAGCCGCTACTTCGACGCGGCGCGCACGGTGATCGGGCGCTACGGCGGTACTGTTGAGAAGTTCATCGGCGACGCCGTCATGGCCGTCTGGGGTGCGCCGACCGCGGCCGAGGGCGATGCCGAGCGCGCCGTACGCGCCGCCCTCGACGTGGTCGCGGCGGTGGCGGCGCTCGGCGAAACGGTTGGTGCCTCCGGACTTGCGGCTCGCGCCGGTGTGGTGACGGGCGAGGTGGCGGTCACCCTCGGAGCAACCGGCCAGGGCATGGTCGCGGGCGACGCGGTCAACACCGCGTCCCGGGTCCAGGCCGCGGCGAGCTCGGGCGGTGTCCTCGTCGACGAGGCGACGCGCCGGCTCACTGCCACCGCGATCAGCTTCGACGACGCCGGCGAGCACGCCCTCAAGGGCAAGGCGGAGCCGGAACGTCTCTGGCGAGCCACCAGGATCCTCTCCGGCCGCGGTGGCGCCCAGCGCGTGGACGGGCTGGAGGCACCCCTGACCGGCCGCGATGCCGAGCTGCGGACGGTGAAGGAGCTGTTCCACGCGGCGGCGGAGCGCCGCGTCCCCCGGCTGGTGGTCGTCTCCGGGCCGGCCGGGGTCGGCAAGTCTCGGCTCGGCTGGGAGTTCGAGAAGTACATCGACGGCCTGGCGGCAACGGTGCTGTGGCACCGCGGCCGCTGCCTGTCGTACGGCGAGGGCGTGGCGTTCTGGGCGCTCGCGGAGATTGTGCGGCAGCGCTTCGGCATCGCCGACGACGACCGCGTCGAGTCCGCCGCGGTGAAGCTCTCCGAGGGCGTGGAGCGCTACGTGCCCGACCCGGTCGAGCGGGCATACGTGGCGCTTCGGCTTGGCCGCCTGCTCGGCGTGCCGGTGAGCGGCGACAACGGGGCCGGGCTGGCCCGCGAGGAGCTGTTCGCGGGCTGGCGGCTGTTTGTTGAGCGCCTCGCCGCCGAAAAGGCCGTGGTGCTCCTGGTCGAGGATGCGCAGCACGCGGATTCGGGCCTGCTCGACTTCATCGATCACCTGGTGGACTGGGCGCGCGAGCTGCCCATCTTCGTGCTGGTGTTCGGTCGACCCGAGCTGGAGCGTGGGCGTCCCGGGTTCGGCACCGGCCGCAACCGCACCACCCTGACCCTTGATCCCCTCGACGGCACCTCGATGGACGGGCTCGTTCATGCGCTGGTGCCGGGACTGCCCAGGCCCGCGCGGGCGGCCATCACCGCCCACGCGCAGGGCATTCCGCTCTTCGCGGTTGAGACCGTTCGATCGCTGATCGACCGCGAGGTGGTCGTGTCCAGCAACGGCGAGTACCGCCTCGTCGGTGACGTCGGCGCCCTCGCGGTGCCTGACAGCCTGCATGGCCTCCTCGCATCGCGCCTCGATGCGCTGGAGCCTGAGGTGCGGGCGCTGGTGGCTGACGCCGCGGTGCTCGGTTCGACGTTCCCGGCCGAGGCTCTGATCGCGATCTCGAACCGACCGGAGGCGATGGTTCGCGCATCGATGGCCGAACTCCTCCGCCGCGAGGTGCTCGAGGTCAGCGCTGACCCGTTGTCCCCGCAGCGGGGGACGTACGGCTTCGCGCAGTCGATGCTTCGCCAGGTCGCGTACGACACGCTCTCGCGGCATGACCGCAAGGCGCGTCACCTGGCGGTCGCCGAATACCTGCGCACAACGTTCCCGGAGGATGGCGAAGAGATCATCGACGTCGTGGCGCGTCATTACCTCGACGCCGTCGAGGCCGTCCCGGACGACCCCGATGCCGACCAGTTGCGCGGCAAGGCGGCCGCCGCGCTGGTCCGAGCCGGAGAACGTGCGCAGCGTGCCGGGGGTGCGACCCGCGCCGCGGCCAGCTTCGCCGCCGCCGCCGGGCTTGTGGAGCGGGCTCCACAGACCGATGAGAATGCTGACGCGTTGGCCGCCGCCCGTCTCTGGGAGCGGGCAGCCCTTGCCGACGTCCTCGCCGCCGACCACGCCATCGCCGCCGAGCGGGCGGAACGGGCGCGACGGCTGTACCTCGAGCACGGTGAGGGTCGCGCCGCCGCCCGGGCGCAGGCGCTCGCCGGCAGGGCGCTGCGCCGTGCCGGCCGCCATACCGAGGCGCGCGAGCAGATCGCCCAGGCACTCGCCGTGCTGCGGCCCGAGCCGGACGCGGACACGGTCAGCGCCCTCAACGACCTCGCCAGCCTGGAGGTTTTCTCCGGGGGGGCGGATGCCGACCGGTTGACGGCGGAGGTCCTCGACCTCGGCCAGGCACTGGACGTCGAGCCCGGGCTCCTCGCCGACCTCTTCGTCAACCGTGGGGTGGAGCACGGCGTCTGCAACCGGCCCGCCCAGGCCATTGCCAGCCTCGAGTACGCGACCCGGCTCGCCGAGCGCGCCGGTGACACCTCACGGTGGGCGCGCGCCCTGCTCAACCTCTCCGACCTTCTCGCCAGGACCGACGTGACCGCGGCCGGGGAGGCCGCTCGCGCGGCGGCAGGCCATGCTCGGCGGGTCGGGGACCGCGAAATCCTGGCTGTCGCCCTTGTCAACGAGGCCGGCGTCCTCCTTCTCACTGGCGACTGGGATCAGGCCCAAAGAGTGCTCAGTCACGGCGCGGAGGCGGACGGTCTCAGCGATCAGTCCTATCTGCTGTGCCTCGGCGGCCTGCTCGACGCGCTTCGCGGAGCGGTCACTCCCTCCGCCGCCGTCCAGGCTGCTGTGACCAAGCTGTCAGTCAGCGAAGACCAGCAGGATCAAGCGGAGGCATCGCTTATCGAGGCCTACACCGCCGTCGCAGGAGGCCGCCAGGCCGCAGCCCTTGATCACGCCCGCAAGGTGGTCGGCCACATGGTTGCGATGGGGGTGGGCGCGGAGCAGATCCGCTGCGGCTGGCCGCTTGCCGTCCGCGTCGCGCACGAGGTCGGTGATCTGGACGGCGAGCGCGAGATGGTAGCCCTGCTCGACACCCACCCGCGAGGGCACCTGCCGCCCCTGCTCCAAGCGGAACGGCAACTGGCTCGGGCTCGCTTCACCGTGGTCGCTGACGCCGACCAGGGGGCCGCGGCCCTGGCGGCCGCCATCGTCGCTCTTCGACAGGTCGGCAGCCGGTATCACCTTGCCCACGGGTTGCTTGACCAGGCGGCACACCTGTGGAGCATCGGTGACGGCGTCGGGGCGGGCGCGGCTGCCGACGAGGCCCGGGCCATCGCCGTGCAGCTTCGTGCCGCACCGCTGCTTCGGCGCGCCGAAGAGATCACGGCCGTCCGCGCTACGGTGTCCGGGTAGCCACGTCGGCACCGGCGGACAGGAAGGCGGGGTCGCCCAGGCCGCTCGTCGCCGGTGTCTGTGGCCGCAGCTAGCGATGCGGCTGGGTGCGCACCGCGCGTGCCCAGCGGCGGTGTTCGCGGCGCGCCTCCGCCCTCAGCCGTGCGTCCACCTGCAGGTCCTGGAAGCGCTGCTCGCGCTCCAGCCTGCGCAGAGATGCCAGCCTGTCGAGGATGGCGGGGTCGCTGTCCGCCGCATCGCGAACCGCGCAACCGGGCTCGCGGTCGTGGGAGCAGTCGCTGAACCTGCACCGGGAGGCGAGCTCACCGACGTCGGCGAAGACTGCGTCAATGCCCACCTGGGCGTCCCACACACCCATCTCGCGCATCCCCGGGGTGTCGATGAGCAGCCCTCCGCCGGGCAGTTCCACGAGCTCGCGGTTGCTTGTCGTGTGACGTCCGCGACCATCGTCGCGCACCGCCGCGGTGGCCAGTCGCGACGCGCCACAGAGGGCGTTGATCAGCGTCGATTTCCCCGCCCCGCTCGGGCCGACGATGGCGCCCGTGCGCGCCGCCGGCAGGCAGGATCGGACCTCGGCCAGCCCGGGGCCGGCGGCACACACCGCAATCACCTCTGAGCCGCCCGCAACGGCGGCGGCCGACTCGAGGTCGCAGGCGAGATCGACACTGAGATCCGACTTGGTGAGGAGAACGACGGGACGCGCACCACTCGACCACGCGATGGCGAGGCTGCGCTCCAGCCTGCGCACCGTGACACCGAGACCGAGGGGCACGGCGATGAACACGACATCGACGTTCGCCGCGACCGCCTGTGCAACCGCTGCGTTGCCAGCGGCGCGGCGCAGCAGGGCACTGCGTCGCGGGACCACGCCGTGGACGGTGGCCCCGTCGATGGCGACCCAGTCGCCAGTTGTGACGCCGCCGGGTGGCGGCGCGGCGCGCAGCCGGCCGGAGTAGACAGCGTCACGCTGGCCGTTCTCGGCCAGGACCGTGACTGATCGCGACGCAACAGACATCACGCGAGCGGGGACGGTCGACGGCGGCGCCATCGCGTCGAAGGCGGTGGCGAACGACTCGTCCCAGCCCAGCCGGGACAGAACTGCAGACGACATGTGCACGAGGAACTCCGAGTGATGTGAGCACCCGGCCTCGCGTCGGGATCAGCGCGCGGTCGCGCGGCGACCGATTGTCTGCGTGGAGCTAGACGGTGGGACCGGGGACGATGAAGGACGGGGACGCGGGACGCGCAATCGCTGCTGCCATCGGTCTGCCCTCCATATACGGTGATCCTGCGCTGCCCGAACTGTAACAGGGTTCAGGCGGCCTGAATTGCCATGCCGCGGCCGCGGTGATGGGCAGCGCGCGCGTTGGCAGCTGGGCTCTGACCGTCGCGACTTCCGCGCACGACGACTGGTTCGAGACGTACTGGTGGGTCGAGTCCGCACGAGGCCGGACCCCCGAGGACGCGCTCATCTGCCGGCAGGTCATGCTCCGCCCGGCGCGGGCACAACTCTTCGTCTCCGCCCAGGTCTTCTCGTACTGCGACATGGTCGTTCCTTGTTAGTAGGGCACACGGATGTGCCTTTTGTACGAACCCCGATAGTCACTCATGATGGTGCTGATGACAAGTCGTAACTACGCATCGGAGGATCGACGTGACCGTGGCCTATTGGGTGCTCGCTGCATTGCTGAGCGTTTTCTACCTGTACGCAGGCGGGAAGAAGGTCGCCCAGAGCAAGGAGCAGCTTGCGCCCATGATGGGCTGGGTCGACCGCACCCCGATGTGGCTGATCCGGGTGATCGGTGTCGTGGAGGTCGCCGGTGTTGCCGGCCTGATCCTGCCGCCCGCGACCGGTGTCGCTCCTGTCCTGGCGTTGGTGGCAGCGATCGGGTTCGTCATCCTTCAGATCCTGGCCAGCGGCGTCCATCTCTCCCGAGGGGAGAAGAACGAGGTCAGCCTCAACGTCGCGCTGTTCGCCCTGGCCGGGGTGACGGTCTGGCTCGCGACCATCTGGTGAAGCCGGTGAGCCGACCGGCCCGAAGGCCGGCCGGTCCACGAGAAGCGCTTAGCGGGACGCGACAGCCGCGAGTCCCCTCCAGGCGGTCTCAAGTGCCGAAATGTTCTCGCAACCGAGCACCAGACGTGTGTCGGTCGCAAGGTACACCGTTGTCAGGTTGATGCCGGCGTCAGCGAGGCGACGTGTGACGTTGCCTAGCGTGCCCGGACGATTCTCGACGTGCTCAACGATCACCTCGGTCTCGCGACTGACCTTGTAGCCGAGCTTGTTGATGGCGCTGGTGGTTACGGCCCTGTCCGTGGCCAGCAGGTGAAAGACTGCACTCCCGTTTTGCTCGACGGCGCACAGGCCCTCGATGTTGATNNACGACGGCGAAGTCATATGCGCGCATGACTATCCTCCTGTGGCGGGCGCCGGGAGTATTCCCCAGCGGGCCCACCACCCAGGGTGCGCGTGGTGTCACGCGAAACGCAACCGCTTCGAAGCGCGCATTGTCGCCTCGCGCCGCACACCTGTCGAAACCCTCGGCACCAGGCTGAGATTCGACTGATGCCACGCCACATTTCTGTTCTTGATCAGCTGTCCTGAGGGCAGCATGCTGCGGTGTCGATCTGACGCCGCAGCGTCGCAGACGGGCTCGGTCGAAGGCGAGGAATCGATGGATACTTGCCCAGTGCCCTACCGCGGCGATCGCTGGAGTCTCGCGGCTGTTGTCATGGTGGGAGTCGCGGCTGTTGTTGTCGTCGTTGTCGCCGTCGTGGCGGGCGCGGGTGGCACGACGGTCGCCCCCGCGCCCGCACCGTCCACGCCACACACCCCGAGCCCGACTGCCATCCCAGCCCAGCCCCTGTTGGGCTTCGGGTTCAGCGCGGTCGAGGACCCCTTGTCACATCAGGTGGTCGTCTTCGGGGGAGTGGACAGCTACGACACCACATGGCTGTGGGATGGCAAGCGGTGGTCGCTCGCGCATCCCCGTCTCACCCCGCCCGGCCGGTTCGCGGCCGCGTCTGCGTATGACCCGCTCACCGGGCTCGTCATGCTCTACGGCGGACGGCTCGGCCCTGGAGACGTCGTCGACGACACCTGGGCATGGGACGGCAGGACCTGGGCAGAGCTCGACAGCGGCACCGGGGCCCCGCCAGCAGGCGAGGGTTCGGTGATGGCGTGGGACGGCGTACACAGGCAGATGGTCCTCGTCAACAGCGCTGGGCTTTCGGCCGGACAGACCTGGCTCTGGACCGGAGCGCGCTGGGCGCGCCAGCAGACGGGCGCTCTCCCCGTCGGCCTCTTTGTGGTGGGCATGGCGGTCGATCCCGCGACAAGCGCATTTCTCGCAGTCGGCTGTTGCGCTCCCGGCAACTCCGCGACGTCCACCTGGAGTTGGGACGGCGGTGCCTGGCACCAGGTCAGCACGCACGCCGACCCTCCAGCAGTGGTCGGTCTCGCTGCGGACCCCACCGGCGGCAGCCTCCTCCTCTGCAGTGATCCAACCACGGCGGCCACCGGCCGGCAGGTGTGGACGTGGGGCGGAAGCGACTGGATTCCACATGCGGGCGCGAGGGTTCCGGTGATCCCGGAGGCGGAGGTGACCGACGTCGACGAGGGACACGTCCTCCTTCTCGGCTCCCTCGTCCAGGCGTCGCAGGGATCCCCGCAACCCGTCCACGTGTGGTCATGGAATGGCTCGGCCTGGAACCAACAGAGCTGAGCAGGCAGGGTTCTCCAACACCCATCGCCGTCCGCAGAGCGTGACCCGCTCAGGAGTGCTGCCACCCTCTCACGGGGCGGGTCCGCACCATCGACACTCCACCAAGCCGTCGGTATCGTGCCCGTTCATGACAGCACGGACGCGGTGGCCGGTTCGGCTCGCCTGGGGAATCGGCTTGTCCAGCTTTGTTCTACTGGTCGCAAGTGTCGTCCTGCTGGCTCTCGACTGGAAAGCGATCGACTCGCCGCTGACGGCGCAGGCACTGTATTTTCTCCAAGCGCCCATCGTCGGCATCCTCGGCGTTCTCCTCGCCGCACGGCGGCCCCGGAACCCCGTTGGTTGGTTGCTGCTGGCGATCGCCGCCATAGGCGCGATCTACCTCACCGCCGACTTCGCTGCCATGCGCGGGCTGCTGAGCGGCGCAGGTCCGCGCAGCTGGGTAGCGTGGGCCGCCTGGGTGTTCAACAACACCGGCACGGTTGGTGGGCTCCTTCTCGGCTTCGTGATCCTGTTCTTCCCCGACGGACGTCTGCTGCCCGGACGGCTCTGGCGGTTGATCGCATGGATCGTGTTCGCCCTCATCGGCATCGCGATCAGCACGTCGATGATCGGCGTGGGGACGATCCAGCTGTCACCGCGGCTTCCCGGCGTGCCCAACCCGCTGGGCCTGCGTGCTCTTGACAGACTCACCAACAACGGTGCCGGCTCGACCGTTGGGCTGCTGCTGTTGCTGCTGCTCGTCTTCGCAGCAGCGGTGGTGCGCTTCCGCCGTTCTCGGGGCGTGGAGCGGAGCCAGCTTCGCTGGTTCGCGTACGTGGCCGTCGCTGCGCTGGGACTTCTTGTCTCGGGCTTCGCGCTCCCGGGCGCTGGATCCGCGGGACCGAGCGACATGGCGTGGGCCGCAGGAAGTTTCGGCCTCTTTGTCATCGTTCCAGCCACGATCGGGCTGGCCATCATGCGGCACGGCCTGTACGACATCGACATCTTCGTCAGCCGCACCCTTGTGTACGGCTCACTTGCCGTCTTCATCACCGCCGTGTACGTGGGCATCGCCGTGGGCATCGGTACCCTGGTCGGCAGCGGCGGCAAACCCAACCTGGGCCTCTCCATCCTGGCCACCGCGGTCGTGGCTGTGGGTTTCCAGCCGGTGCGCGAGCGGGTGCAGCGGGTCGCCAACCGGCTGGTGTACGGCAGGCGGGCCACGCCGTACGAGGTGCTCTCCCAGTTCTCCGAGCGGGTCGCCGAGTCCTACGCCAGTGAGGATGTGCTCCCGCGCATGGCCCGGGTCCTCGGCGAGGGCACCAACGCCGACCTCGCCGAGGTCTGGCTGCGGCATGACGAAGCCCTGCACCGGGCGGCGGTCTTCCCACTCGATGACGCCACACCCGCGGCCGTGCACCTCAACGGCACCGCCCTGGCCATCCCCGGCGCCGACCGCTCCGTGGTGGTCCGCCACCAGGGCGAGGTGCTCGGCGCCCTCACCGTCACCAAGCGCCGCGGCGAGCAGATCACCCCCATCGAGGTCAAGCTCATGGACGACCTCGCCCACCAGGCCGGCCTGGTCCTCAAGAACGTCGGCCTCAGCGCCGACCTCCAGGCTCGCCTGGTCGACCTGCGCGCCTCCCGGCAGCGCCTCGTCGCCGCCCAGGACGACGAGCGACGCCGTCTCGAGCGCAATCTCCACGACGGCGCCCAGCAGCACCTCGTCGCTCTCAAGGTCAAGCTCGGCCTCGCCGAGATGCTGGCCAGCCGCGACCCCGAGCGCGCCCGGGCCACCGTCGCCGAGCTCAAGCACGATGCCGACGAGGCCCTGGAGACCCTCCGCGACCTGGCCCGGGGTATCTACCCGCCCCTGCTCGCTGAGAAGGGGCTGGCCGCCGCCCTGCAGGCCCAGGCCCGCAAGGCGACGCTGCCGGTCACCATCGAGGCCGACGGCATCGGCCGCTATTCCCAGGACACCGAGGCCGCCCTGTACTTCTGCATCCTCGAGGCCCTCCAGAACATCCAGAAGTACGCCCAGGCCTCGAGCGCGGTGGTCCGCCTCCGCGAGGACGGCGACCGGCTCAGCGTGGAGGTCGCCGACGACGGCCGCGGCTTCGACGTCGCCGCCACCAGCCGCGGCAACGGGCTCACCAACATGGAGGACCGCCTCGACGCCCTCGGCGGCACCCTGCACATCGCCTCCAGCCCCGGCAACGGGACCACCCTGCGCGCGATCCTCCTGTTTGCTCGAGCCGTCAGCACTCGGGCGTAGGCCCGACGACGCTGAACCTCGGCAGACTGAAGTTCATGACTGCCCGGCGGGGCCTTCAGGCGCCACGACCCTCGGACTGATCTGCCGGCGGCGCTACCGGCCAGGTCCGGCAGTGGAAAGAGCCAGCGCGGTCATGGTCTCGACCGCCTCTCGGTCCGAGAGTTCCTGCTCGACACACAGCGACCGCCACGTGGCGAACTTCACCGCATGTCCGAGCACGGCCTTGAGCCGGCGGCGCCGCGCACCGCGTGCCGCGAACGGCTGCAGCAGGACATCACGAAGATGGGCGTCGGTCCCCTCATTGCTTTGCCGGACATCCTCGGGGAGAACCTCCCTGTCGCGGTCCACGTTGGTCAGCATCGCTTCTCCCCCCCGGTAGAAGCGGTAGAGGTCGGACAGGCCGAGCCGCAGCCGATCGGCCGGATCCACCGTCCGAGCCCATGACGCGACGTCTGGCTGGACCTGCTGCGCCAACCAGTGCTCTTTGCAGGCCGCGTACAGCTGCTCAACGTCGGGGAAGTGGCGGTACACCGTGAGACGCGTGACGCCCGCCTGCTGGGCGATGCCGGCCACCGTTGTCGCGGCGAGACCGATGGTCGCGTGGAGATGAACCGTGGCTTCGACGATTCGCCGGCGGGTCCTGCTGACCTGCTCGGCCCGGTCGCGCATCCGGTACGTCCGCTTATTGGCGATACGGCGCTGTTCACTCAACTGTTGACATCCTCGCACCCGTGCCTCACTCTTTGGTGAACAGTATCGTTCATCCAAATACGCGAGGCCTCCTGCATGAGCACCACCGAATCCCCGCCACTGACGATCGTCCAACCCGGCGCCGGTCGGAGGGGTGGCCTGGCACCCGGCATTGGCGTGGTGTTCAAGCTGGGCGCCGAGGACACGACGGGGGCTCTGTCCGTGGTCGAGCATCCCTTTGAGGTCGGCGCGTTGGTTCCGCCTCATCTGCACACCCGCGAGGATGAGTACTCGATCGTCCTCGAGGGCGAGATCGGCTTCCGCTCCGGCGACCGCGAGGTCGTGCTGGGTCCGGGTGGCTACATCACCAAGCCACGCAATGAGATGCACGCGATGTGGAACGCGGGGTCCGAGCGCGCCCGCATGATCGAGATCATCAGCCCCGCAGGGTTCGAGCGATTCTTCGCCGAGCTTGCCGACCTCGTCGAGGGCGGGGCCTTCACGATGGAGGCGATGGCAGGCATCGCGGAAGGGTACGGCCTGAGCTTCGGCAGCCCGGATTGGTTGCCCGGCGTGGTCGAGCGCTACGGTTTGAACGCGCCGCAGGGCGGCTGACCCGCTCCTGCTACCTCACGCGGCAGCGCCCGACGCAACGCCGAACGCGCGCATCAGCTCCGCGGCCATGTTGGAACAGGAATTCAGCAGGCCTCCCGTTGTCGACGACGCAGCCATGCGGCGGTTGCGCGGCGTCGATCGCTGCTAGCGTTGCGGCATGCTCGCGCTCACCCAGCCGCTGCGTCCGCACTGGCGCATCGAGCAGGCCGACTGCCTCGCGTTCCTCGCGTCGCTGCCCGACCGCTCGGTCGACGTCATCACCACCGACCCGGCCTACAGCGGCATGAACCAGCACATGTCCTTCGGTCGCGGACGCATCGTCGGGCGCTACGCCGACTCTGACAACGACCGCTGGTTCACTGAGTTCCGCGACGACCCGGCCACCTTCGTCACCTTCCTGCGCGAGTGCCACCGCGTGCTCGCCGACGGCGGCCACATCTACGTCATGTTCGACAGCTTCTCGCTGCTCTCCCTCGGCCACCTCATGCGTGAGGTGTTCGCGGTCAAGAACGTGATCGTGTGGGACAAGGTCAACCTGGGCATGGGCCACTACTTCCGGCGCCGCCACGAGACGATCGTGTTCGCCACCAAGGGGCACCGCCGCCTCTCCCGCCGCGACCTGCCTGACGTGTGGGCGATCAAGCGGATCCACCGCGCCCTGTACCCGACGCAGAAACCGGTGGCGCTCTTCACCAAGATGCTGTCCGGCAGCGCCGAGCCGGGGATGACGGTGTGCGACCCGTTCGTGGGCAGCGGCTCCTCGGCGGTGGCGGCGCTGCTCGCCGGCTGCGCAGTGGCGGCCTCGGACGTCGACCCGCGTGCGGTCGACATCGCGCGCCGGCGGTGCCTGACGGTGAGTGCGGGCGGACCCGACCCGGGCGAGCGTGCGGCGCTCGTAGACTCCGCCCCGTGAGCGTGGAACACAGCGCGGAGCAGCGCGAGATCGTTGCCCTGGTTCGGGATTTCGTGGAGCGCGAGATCCTCCCCGCCGTGCATCAGCTCGAGCATGACGACGAATACCCCACGCAGATCGTCGCCAAGATGAAGGAGCTCGGCTTCTTCGGCTTCGCCATCCCTGAGGAGTACGGCGGCACCGGGCTCGACTACGAGACCTACGCGATGTGTTGCGAGGAGATCGCCCGCGGCTGGATGTCGATCACGGGCGTCATCAACACGCACTTCATCGTCAGCTATCTCATCGACACCTACGGCACCGCCGAGCAGAAGCAGCGGTTCCTCCCCGACATGGCGACCGGCGCCATGCACGGCGCCTTCTCGATGAGCGAGCCCAACTGCGGCAGTGACGTCCAGGCCATCGAGACGCGGGCGGTGCGCGACGGCGACGACTACGTCGTCAACGGCACCAAGATGTGGGCCACCAACGGTGAACACTCGACTGTTGTGGCGACGCTGGTGAAGACCGACCCGGGCGCCAAACCTGTCTGGAAGGGGATGTCATGCATCCTCGCGGAGAAGGTCTACGCCGGGTTTCGCTCCACCAAGCGTATCGAGAAGCTGGGCTACAAGGGAGTGGAGACGACTGAGCTCGTCTTCGAGGACAACCGCCAGCCCGCCACCAACCTGCTCGGTGGCGTCGAGGGCCAGGGGTTCAAGCAGATGATGGCGGCCATCGAGGTGGGCCGCGTCAACGTCGCCGCCCGCGGTGTCGGTGTCGCCCAGCGCGCCTTCGAGCTGTCCATCGAGTACGCGCAGCAGCGCCACGCCTTTGGCGTCCCCATCGCCAAGCACCAGGCCATTCAGCTGAAGCTCGCTGACATGGCCACCTCGATCACCGCAGCTCGGCTGATGACGCAGATGGCCGCCCGCAAGAAGGACGCCGGTGAGCGCGCCGACGTGGAATGCGGTATGGCCAAGCTCTTCGCCACCGAGACCTGCTTCGAGTGCGTCACGGAGGCGATGCGCATCCACGGGGGTTACGGCTTCTCGAAGGAGTACGAGGTGGAGCGGCTGTACCGCGACGCCCCGTTGCTGATCATCGGCGAGGGCACCAACGAGATCCAGAAGCTGATCATCGCCCGCGGCCTCCTGGAGCGCTACAAGGTCTGAAACACGCTGCATGGCTCAGGCGATGGAGAATGTCTCCCCGTCCCCGTGTTGGATGCGCTCGCCGGGCGCGCCCAGAATCCACACCGAGCCTCGGCCCATGACCCGCCAGTTAGTCGGACCATCGACCATCGCTGTGTCCTCGTCGATGCCGATGACGTGCACGCCCGGTGGCGTGTGGTCGACGAACCACGTGGTGGCCCCGGGACGCCAGCGGTCGATCTGGTCGAAGTGAGGGAGCACCGCCATGCCGCGCGCCAGGCCGAAACCGGGAACCGACGGCTCGCCGCGGCGGCGGATGTCGGGAACGCTCTCTGCGAGCGCGATGGCTCCCGCGGAGCAGCCGGCGACGGCAGCCCCGCCCAGCCACGCCTCGCGGATGGCGTCACCGACACGGCTTCCCACCAACGTCCTCGCCAGGTAGGTGGGATCGCCCCCCGACATGTAGATCAGGCCCGCACCAGCGACCTGCGCCGCGATCGCGGCATCATCGGCGTGAGCGCGGTCGCGCACCATCAGGGCCGTCGCCTCGATGTCCAGGCGCCGGTAATGGGTGCGTCCAAGTTCCACCCAGTAGGACGTTCGCTTGGCGCCCTCGAGCGCCGCCGCCGTGGGCAGGAACACGACACGCTGCTCACGACCCTTGAGAAGCGCGATGTCGACCGCCTCGGTCGCCGGCGTGAACTCACCGCTGCCGACCAGGCCGAGAGGACCGCTCACCGCCGCATTGTGCACAGCGATACGGCGCAGTCGGATGGCGTGCCGGCCGCTGCTCAATGAGCCAGCGTGCCCGTCAACCAGTCAGGTCGAGGACTGGAACGTCCGGCCCAAGTCGTTGCCGCATCACCGTCACAGCGTCGGCGCTGCGGTCGACAAGGACGAAGCGGCGGCCGAGGCCCTGGGCGGCGACGCCGGTCGTCCCGCTGCCGGCGCACCAGTCGACAACAAGGTCGTCGGCACGCGATGATGCGGCCACGATGCGACGCAGCACCCCCAGGGGTTTCTGCGTCGGGTACCCGGTGCGCTCGCGCGAGTTGGTCGGCACGATCGTGTGCCACCACACATCGGTGGGCGTCTTGCCACGCGCGGCGCGGTCGCTCGTCTGCAGCCGGGGCGCCATGTACGGGATGCGGTCGACGCCGGTGAGGTCGAAATGATGAGCCCCCGCACTGCGTGCGTACACGAGGATGACGTCGTGCTTGGCGGACCAGCGCCTCGTCGAGCGCGCCCCGTAGTCGTACGCCCAGATCACCTCGTTGAGGAAGCAGTCGCGCCCGAAGACCTCGTCAAGGAGCACCTTGCAGTAGTGCGATTCACGAGGGTCGACGTGCAGGTAGAAGGTGCCGTGCCGGGCGAGCACTCGTCGCGTCTGCTCACAGTGCGGACGCAGCCAGCTCAGGTAGTCGTCGAAGCTGTCGTCGAATCCCGCCGTGCCGGTGCGCTCGGTGCGGTAGGTGGCGCCGGCGAACCCGCGGCGCGTCGCCGCATCATCGCGGGTCGCGCGCACCCGCACGCCGTCGCGACGGTTTCCCGTGTTGAAGGGCGGGTCCGCGTACACGAGGCCCGCGCAACCGTCGGGGAGTCCGCCCAGGAGCGCCAGCGCGTCCCCGTGGACGATCAGGCCTGCTCCCGACTCCGAAGGCAGCGCGGCAGCGAACACGGCTGCAGCGTACAGGAGGGCCAAGCCCCGCCCGGGACCGTCGCAGGCGGCGTCCACTAGAGTTGGCGGCGAAGGGGGGTCCGCCCCGACCAAGAGGGTGAGCCGATGCAGTTCGGGCGCTACTACGAGGAGTTCGAGGTCGGGGCGACGTACAAGCACTGGCCGGGCAAGACGATCACCGAGTTCGACGACCACATGTTCTGCCTGCTGACCATGAACCATCACCCTCTCCACACCGACGCTCACTACGCGGCGACGCAGACGCAGTTCAAGCGCAACGTGGTGGTGGGCAACCTGGTGTACAGCCTCGCGCTGGGGATGAGCGTCGCCGATGTCAGCGGCAAGGCGATTGCCAACCTCGAGGTCGAGAACCTCAAGCACGAGAACCCGACCTTCCACGGCGACACCATCTACGCCGAGACCACCGTGCTCGACAAGCGTGAGTCGTCGAGCAGGCCCGACCGGGGCATCGTCAGCGTGGAGACGCGCGCCTTCAACCAGCACGGCGAGCGCGTCTGCATCTTCAGGCGCAGCGTCATGGTTCCCAAGCGCGAAGCCGCCGGCGAGTTGCAGCCCGCCGACCTGCCGCCGCCCGTCAACGGCGCGTGACCGACGCCGCGACGGCGGCGCGCTACAACGTGCGCCCCCTCCTGCCGGGCCCGCAGGAAGCCCTCCGTGATGCGGTGCTCCGTCTCGGGCTTCCCGCTGACCGGCTCACCGCGCTTGCCACCCACGGTGCAGTCGAGGCACTGGCGGTGCAGGGACTGTCGCCGGACCTGACACGCGTCCTCGAGCGCGCCCTCCGTGAGGGCGGCGGCACCGTCCTCAGCGACGCAGACGGACGCCGCGCCCTGCTCCTCGGCCCCCTGATGACCATGAGCCGGCTGCCCGCGGTCCTCTCCCAGTGGAGCGCCGCCGCGGAATCGCTCGGCGGCGCCATCGGAGACGCCCTCATGGCTCGCGGCGCGCCGCCTCCACCGCTGCGCGCGGGCGACCACGTCCTCGACTTCGGCGCGCGCACGCTGGTCATGGGCATCCTCAACGTCACCCCGGACTCCTTTGCGGGCGACTCGATCTCCAACGACGCCGGCGCAGTCGTCGACCGCGCCCGCGGCTTCGTCGCCGCGGGCGCGGATCTCCTTGACATCGGCGGGGAGAGCACGCGCCCCAACGCGTCACCTGTCGACGCCACCGAGGAACTGGCCCGCGTCCTGCCCGCGGTGCGCGCCGTCTGCGCCGCCGTCGATGTCCCGGTGAGCATCGACACCCGCAAGTCGGAGGTGGCGCTGGCCGCGATCGCGGCGGGGGCTGTGATCGTCAACGACATCTGGGGGCTGCGTGGTGACCCGGCCATGGCGCAGGTCCTCGGCGCGCACCCGCATGTGGCCCTCGTCGCCATGCACAACCAACGGGGCACGGACTACGACGACCTCATGGAGGACATCTGCGCGTCGCTGCGCGAGTCCGTTCGTCTCGCCCAGGAACACGGCGTCGGCGCCGAGCGCATCGTCGTCGACCCGGGCTTCGGGTTTGGCAAGACCCCAGCGCAGAATCTCGAGCTGATGCGCCGCCTGCGCGAGCTCGGCGGCCTCGGCCGGCCAGTGCTCCTCGGCCCGTCGCGGAAGTCCACCGTCGGCGCCATCCTCGGCGGCGTCGACCCGCGCGACCGTGTCGAGGGCACCCTGGCCCTGGTCGCCCTGGCCATCGATGCTGGCGTGAGCATGGTTCGCGTCCACGACGTGGCGGCGGTGGTGCGCGCCGCGCGCGTCGCCGACGCGGTCGTGCGAGGCACCCCGGCGGCCGTCGCGGTGCTGCCGCGGCCCGGACCGACCGGTTGACCAACACCGACGGCCCAACGGACACCGACGTGGCCTGGGTTGCGCTTGGTTCCAACCTCGGTCACCGGGGGCAGGCGCTGGCCCTGCTCCGCCGCCTGCTGGCGCGCGACGGGATGACGGTCGAAGCGGCGTCGAGCGAGATCCTCACACGGCCCATCGGGGTCACCGGTCAGGGCGATTTCCACAACCAGCTCCTGCGCCTGCGGGCCCCCCAACCGTGGCCGCCGCAGCGATGGCTGCGCCACTGCCGCGACGCGGAGAGGGACGCAGGGCGGCGCGACAGCTACCACTGGGGGCCGCGCCGCGCCGACGTCGACCTCGTCCTCCTCGGCGAGGCCGGTGACCTCGAGGTGTCGAAGCCGGGGCTCACCGTGCCCCACCCGGAGATCGCCAACCGCCCCTTCATCACCCGGTTGCTGAACGAGATCCGCGCCCCGTCCGGCCTGTAGGCCGCGGCGGAGCCTCAGATGGGGAGGCGATCGGCCAGCTGCGGAACGATGCGAAGCGCCGCCTGCACCTGGCGGGTGATCAGGAGGAGGTCGGGGGTGCGCTCGAAGTCGATGAGCCAGGAGTGCTCGGCGGTGAATTTCTCCACAAGCGTCGTCCGCCCCAGGGCGGCGAGGCCGATGTGCACCGAGGGGCGGTCGTCGTCGGGAAATGCCTTGCCGATCAACGTCTGCACCGTCTCCACCCAAGTCCCGACCTCGCCCACGTCCTGCAGCTCATAGCCGCCGTCGCCGAGCACGAACTCCGCCTCCACCTCGACGAAGGGCTGCGGGGCGAGGTGCTGGTGCGGGCAGTCCTGGGCGTCCTCCTCGTCGTGGTACAGCTCGCAGTCGGCGCCGCTCCCGTAGCTGGCGACGTAGGTCATCAGCGCGTCCCACGCGAAATTGATGTGGACGTGATAACGAGACGGCGGCTCCGATGGAGAGAGGCGCACCGTGCACTCGAAGCGGCGCTCGCCGATCCCAGGCTCCACGTGATGGCGGACGTCCTCGATGCTCAGGCCCGAGGCGTCGATCGCCTCGAGCAGGTCCGATGCGAACTCCTCGTACGACGGGAAGGGGGGGCGGGCCTGGGGCGAGTCGCTCGGCGGCGGACCTGCTCCCTGGTGCTGCGACACCTACAGTCCCAGCCGCAGCCGGCGCATGTACCGAACACCCACAACCAGGACATCGAGAACGAATAGGACGACGGCGACGACGGCGATCCAGAACACCAGTGGCGCCTCGGCCCCGGGCGTGCGCCAGTCGTAGACCGCGAGGACCGCGGCCAGGAACAGGCCGGCAGCGACGACAGCCATGGCGGCAACGTTGACGGCCACCAGCGGATCCGGGACGAGCCGCCCGTCCGCGGAGGGTTCGCGGGAACGCAGCATCGGCGGTGTGGGCATCGGCGTCAGTCTACCGACCGTTCTCCGGGTGCGTACTCGTGAACCGGTAGCCGATGCCGGGCACCGCGAGGATGTAGCGCGGCTGACCCGGGTCGGGCTCGATCTTGCGACGGAGGTTGCGCACGTGGACGTCGATGACGCGGGTGGCGATGGGGTGCTCGTACCCCCACACCGACGACAGAATGCGGTCCCGCGAGAGCACCTGCCCGGCATTGCCTGCGAGGAAGGCGAGCAGGTCGAACTCCGTGTGCGTCAGCGCCACTTCGTCCGCTCCGCGCACCACGCGCCGTTCGGCGGTGTCCACCGTCAGCCCCCGGAAGGCGAGACGCCTGCCCATGCCGGGGCGCGGCGTTGCCTCACTCGCCTTGCGGAGGTGCGCTGCCATGCGGGCGAGCAGTTCGCGGGGCCGGAAGGGCTTGTTGACGAAGTCGTCGGCGCCGATTTCCAGGCTGAGCACGACGTCGATCTCGTCGTGCTTGGCGGAGAGGATCAGCACGGGAACGCGGTGGCCCGCGCGACGGATCTCGCGGCAGACGTCGAATCCGCTGACGTCGGGCAGCATGAGGTCGAGAAGAACGAGGTCGGGGTGCGCCTCATCGAATGCGGCGAGCACGCCGGCACCGCGGTCGAGCTCGGCCACCGCGTAGCCCTCTGCCTCGCAGGTCAGGCGGATCGCCTTGCGGACCAGCTCGTCGTCCTCGACGACCAGCACTGTGGGCTGACGAGCATCCAACGTATGATCCTTCACAACTCTTGATCGCCTCCCGATTCTAGGGGCGTCGAGCTGATTTGCAGAGATCGCGGCGAACTGGCCGCAACGTTGGGCGGTTGATACTATACGGCCGATTTCGGGGTCGTCTGCCTCGCCTCTGGAGATCAGGACCGCCCGTTACAGGAGTCACCTCAAGTGCAGACCCAGGGTTCGCTGCAGGAGTCCGATCTCGCTTCGCTGCTGCAGACGATGCAGTCGGAGCGGGCCACCGGCACGCTCAGCCTGGAGGCGGGCGCAGAGAGCTGCTCCCTCTTCTTCCTGTTCGGTCACCTCTTTCACGCCACCGGCCCTGAGGGAGACGGCGAGGCCGTGGTGCTGCGCGCACTGTCCTGGACCGGCGGGAACTACCACTTCGATCCGCGCGCCAAGCTGCCCGCCGAGGAGACCATCAAGTCGTCGCCTGTGGAGTTGATCGCAGCCGCCGAGGACGCGGATCAGCCCGCCGCCGTGACCGCAGGCATCGCATCGGCCACGCCGTCCTTCCACACCATCGAAGGCCAGGCTTCCGGTGTCGGCGACGGAGGCGGGGGCAGCACGCCCGAACCGTCGATCTGGAACCCCGTTGCGTCGGCGTCGGATCAGTCGCCAGACACCTCGGCAGCCTGGACAGCCCCGCAGCCCGAGCAGGCGCCGGAGCCGGCCACGATCGACTCCTGGAGCACTGGCAAGCCCGCGCCCGAGACCGCCCCCGCGTACGCCCCGGCTGAGTTCTCCCCGACGTACGCGCCTGTGACGCCGGCCCCCGTTGCCGCGCCGTCCCGGCAGTCCGGCACGGAACGCACCAGGCCGGCGGCCTCCGGCGGCCCCGCCGGCGCCGCTCGGACAAGTTCCATGGGCAGCCTGCCCATCCCTTCCGGCCACGTGCAGTACGAGGGCCTGAAAAGCGCCTTCGTCGACTTCCCGCGCCTTCTGCGGACGCTCCGAGGCGACCGTCACACCGGTTTCATCAGGCTGAGCAGCGGTGCGGCAACGGGCGTCCTCCTCTTCCGTGACGGCGAGGTTGTCGACGCCGAGGCCGGTGGTGACGATCCCTCGCACGGGGAGGAGGCCTTCGGCATCTTCCGCCGCCAGATGGACACCGGCGAGGGGCTCCTCGACGTCGTCGACGTCGACGTCGACACGGTGACGTCGGTGGCGCGCCTGCTCACCGGTCCGCCGCTGTTCACCGGGCTCCTGGCCCGCTTTGTCAACTTCCCCGCCCTGCTCGAGTACCTCGCCGAGGAGAAGCTCGACGGTTCGGTGATCGTGGCGGGTGACGACCAGACGGGGGTCATCCTTCTCAAGCAGGGGGGCGTGCTGGCCGCCTACACGGCGCAGTCGCCTGCCCCGCAGACGAACACCGAGGCGGTGGCCGCCCTGGCATCGGAGCGCTCCGCTCACATCGAGGTGCGCGGTGACGACACGTCGCGCGAGGCCATCGACGCCGAGGCGCTACTGTCCCGGCCCTCCTAGCATCGGGACCACGTCCGTCCCGGCCCGCCCGGGACGGCTGCGCCAGGTTGTCCGGCTCTTCACGGGCGGACTGATCTCAGCGACGCTCGCCCTGATCCTCACCGCCTGCTTCTCCGCGCCCCCTCAGATCATCTCGCTCGAGCCCAATCGCGGCTCCACGTCCGTCGCAGCCGACGCGCCGGTGCGGGTGGTCTTCGACCGCCCGGTGACGCGCTCCAGCCTGGTCGGCCGGTTCACAGTCACGGCGACCTTCGGAGGGCAGAACGTCAGCCCGGCCATCCCCGGGTGCGACTTCACCACCGTGTTCGCGGCGAGCGCGAACGCGCCGTGCTGGATCCACTGGCTTGACCCGGAGCCGGGATTCGAGCTGATGCACCCGGCGGCGGTGTTCCGCGCGGCGACGCAATACCACTTCACCCTGGCCGGCGGGTTCTCCGATGCGCAGGGGGACCGCAACGGACTTGACCACCATTGGGATCTGGCCACGGCGGCGGCGCCGGCGCTGGCGGTGGCCACGCCCGGCGATCGTGCCACCGACACCGCCGTGGACGCGCGCCTGGCGGTGGCCTTCTCCGCGCCCATGGACGCGAGCACGACCGCAGCCGCGATCACCCTGACGCCGTCGATCAGCGGAACCAGGGTTGTGCGCAACTCGGTCGACCACAGCCGGTTCGTGATCCTGCCCGGCCAGCTGCTCCAGCCTGACGTCAGCTACACGATCAGCGTCAGTCGCAAGGCGCGCGGCGACGACCAGCAGTTCATCGCCGCCGCTGCGGCCGTCCACTTCACGACGGGGTTCCGCATGGAGGCCGTCCATGCCGTGGTGCTCGCCGGGAAGCAGGGCGAGAACTCCACCGAGGTGCTCCTGCCGGCCCTCGCCCGGGGCGCCCCCGGCGAGCCGATCGCCGCCCCGGTGCTCCTCCAGGCGGAGCGTTGCTCGATCATCTCGGGCTGTGGGACCCTGCCCTTCGAGGCACCCCTCCAGACCTACTCCGCGGCCTCCACCGCTCCCGATGGAACACACGTCGCCGTGGTCGTCAGCGACAACCTCACCTCGACCTCGTCGCTCGAGGTGATGGACACCGTGCGCGGCGCAGTCCTTGCGGACATCCCCAACGGAACCCTGCCGTCGTGGTCGCCCGACGGAACGCGGGTGGCGCTCGCGGCCGGCTCCGCGGTCGACCTTTTCGACGTGCGCTCCCAGAGCCTGTCCACCGTCGCCACCGCCTCGGCGTTGCGCACGGCGGCGCTGTGGGCGGGGAGCACCACGCTGGTGCTGAGCGCGGCCGCGGAGGCCGGGACACAATCGGCGGTGGAGTTCGTCGACCGGGCCCTGGGCGCGCGTTACGAGCTCCCCGGTGCGCCGGCGGCGTCGACGGCGGTGGCGGTGTCGCCGGCCGGCAGCCGCATCGCCCTGGCCACAGCCGACGGCGGGGTGGTGGTGACGCCGGCGCCGGGAGCACCGGGCAGCGCGCAGCGCCTGACCGGTCATCTGCAGGCTCTCGGGTTCGCCGGGGAGGGAGCGCTGGTCGCGGTCAGCAGGACCGGTGAGACCCTGCAGCTGGTGCGCATCAGCGTGGTCGGCGCCGACCACACCTCGGTGACCCTGGGCATCGGGACGACCGACCTGCAGAGCGTTCGCGTGACCCAGGATGGGCGGCGGCTCGTCTGCCTCGCTGTCGATACGCTCGGTGTCCAGCAGGCGTACGTCGCCGACGCCGACGGGACCGGCGAGGTGGCCATGACCGGCTTCGCGGTGGGCGGCCTGGAGGCACAGGCGATCGACCTCTCGATATGACCGGCGCCGCCTCGTGCTTGAGTAGGCTGCAACGCACGTGGCCATCCCCCTCCTCTTCCTCATCGCCGACACGGGCGGCGGGCACCGCGCCGGCGCCACCGCTGTCGCACGCCGGCTCGAGCTCGACTGCCCCGGGGAGTTCGACGTGCACATCGTTGACCCCACCGCCGTGGCCTCACCAACCCTGCTGAGCCGCACCGCCGACCTGTACTCACCGCTGATCCATCACGCGCGATGGGTGTGGGCGGCGCTCTACCACGCCACCAACTCCGCCCCTGCCGTGGCCGTCATCCGCGCCTCGGCACTGCGCTCGCTGGGTCGCGCGCTGCGTCAGCTCCTGGCATCGTTGCGCCCCGCCGCTGTGGTGTCCTTCCATCCACTGCTCAACCACGTCAGCGCGGCCGTGGTCCGCGAGGACGGAGTGTCGCGGGTCCCCGTGATCACGGTGATCACCGACCTCGTCGACGTGCACGCGGGGTGGGCGTGCCGTGACATCGACGCGGTGGTGATCCCCTCCCCCGGTGGACTGGATCGATGCCGGAGGGCGGGGATACCCGCAGCCCGCTGCCACCAGCTGGGGCTGCCCGTCGACTCGGCCTTCGCTCGACCCTTCCCCGACGACGCGGAGCGCAGCGCCCTGAGGCGCCGGCTGGGGCTCGACGAGGAGCGCTTCACCGTCCTGGTGTGCGGTGGTGCGGACGGCTCCGGGTCACTGCCGGTGCGCGCTCGCGCCATCGCCGGGTCCGGGCTCCCCATCGGGCTCGCGGTGATCTGCGGTCGCAACCGGCGCGCCCACACCCAGCTCGCGGGGCTGCGCGCCGCCGGTGGGAGAGCCGTGCCGGTCATGGGATTCGTCGACAACATGGCCGAGTGGATGCGCGCCGCCGACCTGGTGGTCACCAAGGCCGGCCCCGGCACGATCAGCGAGGCGCTCTGCTCCGGGCTGCCCATGCTCCTCACCTGGTACATCCCCGGCCAGGAGCGGGGCAACCTCGAGTGGGTGGTCGACATCGGCGCCGGCCGCTACGTCCCGGGCGCTCGTGAACTGGTCGACGCCCTGGCCGAGCTCTCCCTCCCAGGGTCGCCCGGCCTCGCCGCGATGCGCTCCGCCGTGGCCGAGGTGGCGAGGCCCGACGCGACCAGACGGATCGCGGCACTCATCGCGGACATGGCGCGGACGGCGCCGGTGCAAGGATGAGCGCGCAACTCCTGCCCGTGCTGACGACCGGCGCCTGCAGTGTCCAACGCCTGCGCATCTTCGCGTTCCGCAACTACGTCGAGCAGTCAGTGGAGTTCGGCAGCGGCCTGAACGTCGTCGGCGGCAGCAACGCCCAGGGCAAGACCAATCTGCTGGAGGCGGTGGCGACCCTTCTCCTGACGCGCTCTCCGCGTGCCGCCGGCTCGGCAGACGTGCTCGCCTGGGGCAGTGATGAGGCACTCCTCGAGGCACGCGTTCTCCGGCCCGCCGCGGACCGCACCATGGCCGTGCGCTTTCGCCGCGACCCGATGTCCGGCAGGGTGACCCGGTCAGCGACCGTCGACGGCAGCCCACGCCGTGCCCGCGACCTGCTCGGCCTTTGCCCGGTGGTGCTCTTCTGGCCTGAGGACCTGCAACTGGTCAAGGCCGGCCCGGAGGGGCGACGGCGGCTCCTCGACATGGTTCTTGCTCAGCTCGACCAGCGGGCAGCGCTCGACCTGCTCCGCTTCCGCCACGTCCTCGAGCAGCGCAACGCACTGTTGCGCCAGGTCCGCGCGGGCACCACGCCCTCCGAGGCCCTGGACGGCTTCACGCGTGAGTTGGTCAGCAGTGGAGCCCGCATCCAGGTGGCGCGCGCCGAGTTGGTGCGCTCTCTCGCTCCCCACGCCCGTGCGGCCCTCGCCCAGATCGGGGGTGGCGAGGAGCTCGGCCTGCGCTACCTGCCGGACGGCGGCATGGACCCTGATGGTGACGCGGTCGCCGCCGAGACAGCCCTGGCCGCCACCCTCGCCCAGCGACGTCTGGAGGAGCTGGCGCGCGGAGCCACACTCGCGGGCCCGCATCGCGACGATCTCGAACTGCTGATCGGCGGCCGGCCGGCGCGCAGCGCGGCGTCGCAGGGTCAGCAGCGAAGCATCGTGCTGGCCCTCAAACTTGCCGAGGTGCGTCACATCGCCGTCCATGCCTCCGTGATGCCGGTCCTGCTCCTCGACGACGTGCTCAGCGAGCTCGACCCGCAGAGGCGACGCGATCTCATCGCCGGTCTCGCCGACGCCGGGCTGCAGACGCTGATCACGTCCAGCGAGCCGCTGCCCGGCGTGCTCCCACCGGGAACGCGCCGCTTCGAGGTCGCCAGCGGCCGCGTTGCCGTCGCGGAGAGCTGATGGAGCGCCTCTCCGAGCTCATCGACCCGGCCCTGCGCGGCCTCGGCGTGCGCGGCCGCGTCCGCGAGGTGCAGGTCCGGGACATCTTCAACGAGGTGGTGGGTCCGGCACTTGCGCCGATGTGCCGGGCGATCACCCTGGAGCGCGGCGTGCTGCTCGTGGGTGTTGCCAACACCTCGCTCAGCCACCAGCTCCATCTCGACTCGGTGCGCCTGGTCGCACTGCTCAACGAGCGACTCGGGGCAGCTGCGGTTCGCCGCCTGCGCTTCACCACCATGGACCCGTGAACGCCGACGCCCAGGTGCAGGCCGACCCGCGCCGTTGGAAGGCCCCTGCTTCGGCCTCGTCTTCCTGATGATCTTCGCCCTGCCCCGGCCGCAGACGTTGTACCGACCGCGGGGCGGCAGGGGCGGCCACTGAGCGGTGCTCAGGCGGCGGGTGAGCCACCGGCGTGGGCGCCCTCGACAACCGGCTCGGTGGCTGCCTGTCCCTCGAACTGGGTCCGGTAGAGCTCGGCGTACAGCCCGTCGGCCGCGAGAAGCTGGCGGTGGGTGCCCTGCTCGACGACCCGTCCCTGGTCGATGACCACGATGGCGTCCGCATCGCGGACGGTGGAGAGGCGGTGGGCGATGACCAGCGAGGTGCGCCCGATCAGGGCATGCCGCAAGGCCTCCTGCACCGCGGCCTCGGATTCGGAGTCGAGGTGGGCGGTGGCCTCGTCGAGGACGACGATGTCCGGCGCCTTGAGGAGCAGCCGGGCGATGGCGATGCGCTGCTTCTCGCCGCCGGAGAGACGGTAACCGCGGTCCCCGACAAGGGTGTCGAGGCCGTCCGGGAGGGAGGCCACGAGCGGCAGGATCTGGGCGGCGCGCAGGGCCTCGAACAGCTCGTCGTCGGTGGCGTCGGGCTTGGCATAGGCGAGGTTGGACCGGATCGTCTCGTGGAAGAGGTGGGCGTCCTGGGTCACCACGCCGACCGTCGCCCGCACCGACTCGAGGGTGGCGTCGCGGACATCGATGCCGTTGACGCGGACCGCGCCGGCGCGCACGTCGTAGAGGCGCGGGACGAGGTGGCTGAGCGTGGTCTTGCCCGCGCCCGACGGTCCCACCAAGGCCACCAGCTGGCCCGGCTTGGCGGTGAAGCTGATGTCGAAGAGCACCTGCTGGTTGTTGGTTCGCTCGAGCACGGCGACCGACTCCAACGAGGCCAGCGATACCTCCTCGGCGGAGGGATAGCGGAAGTCGACGTGGTCGAACTCGATCGTTGCCGGTCCTCGCGGGATGGGGACGGCCTCGGGCTTCTCGGCGATCATCGGGGGCAGGTCGAGAACCTCGAAGACGCGGTCGAAGCTGACCAGCGCCGTGAGGACGTCGACCTGCACGTTGGAGAGGGCGGTGAGGGGGCCGTAGAGGCGGTTGAGATACGCGGTCAGCGCGACCACGGTTCCCACCTGGAGGGCCCCTGTGGCGGCCTGCGCGCCGCCGAGCCCGTACACGAGAGCCGTGGCCAGCGACGCCGTGAGCAGCAGGGAGGTCATGAAGACACGCGCGTACATGGCCTGGAGGACGCCGATGTCGCGGACTCGGCGCGCCTTGGCTGCGAAGCCACGCACCTCGTCCGCGGGGTGGCCGAACAACTTCACCAGCAATGCGCCGGAGACGTTGAACCGCTCGGTCATCGTCGTGTTCATGCGTGCGTTGAGGTTGTAGGACTCACGCGTGATGCCGGCCAGCCGCTTGCCCACCCAGCGCGCCGGGAACAGGAACACCGGCAGGAGGATGAGCGAGAGCAGGGTGATCTGCCAGGAGAGGAAGAACATCGCCACCAGGGTGATGCTCACCCCGATCACGTTGCCGACAACCGACGCGAAGGTATCGGTGAACGCCTGCTGCGCGCCCATCACGTCGTTGTTGAGCCGCGAGATCAGGGCTCCCGTCTGGGTACGCGTGAAGAACGAGATGGGCATCTCGTTGATGTGGGCGAACACCTTGGTGCGCATGTCAAAGATGAGGCCTTCACCGACTCGCGATGAGATCCAGCGCTGGGCGAGGCCGAGCAGTGCGTCGAAGATGGCCAGCCCGGCGACGACGCCGGCAAGAACGGCGACGAGGTTGACGTTGTGGCCGAGGACGCCATCGTCGATGATGGCGCGGTAGATGAGAGGGTTGACCGCGCCGACGAAGGCGTCGACGACGATCAGCGCCAGGAACACGACGAGCGCGCCGCGGTAAGGCCGGGCGAACGAGGCGATGCGCCGGTAGATGCCGGGGGGGAGAACATGCTGCTTGGTTGCCTCGTCGGCGCGTAGGGAGCGCAACAGGCCCCACCCGTTCATGTGCATGCCCATCAGTTCTGCTCCGTGTCGCCTCGTTGAGCGTCGAGCATGACACCTCGACAGGAAACGTCCGTCGCCGCCAGCGGCGGTGGCGGCGGTCGGAACTACCGCGCGATCGCGGCGACGTGGGCCATGTCGATGACGATCTTGCCCAGCTTCTGGCCCGCAACGAAGCGCGCGTAGGCCTGGTCGGCCTGCTCCAGCCCATACGTGGCGGCCACCGGGACATGCAGGCGTCCCGTGGCGAGGGCGGGGATGACCTCGGCCTCGACGCGGCGGGCACAGTCGGCCTTCTCCTCGAGGGGCCGGGCGCGCAGGGTCGACGCCATCAGGTGCCCGCGCCGTGCCATCAGGGTGCGCAGGTCGACCTCGGCGCGCGAACCGCCCCCGATGCCGATGACGACGATGCGCCCGCGGACGGCCAGCGCTTCCACGTTGGCCGCCAGGTTGGGTGCGCCGACCAGCTCGATGATGACGTCGAACGGACCGTGGGCGGCAGCGCCGTCCGGGCCGGTGACCACGTCGGCGCCGAGCTTGGCCACCTCGGCGCGCAGCTGCTCGGCGCGCACGGTCGCGCAGACGTGCGCTCCGGCGAGGTGAGCCAGCTGGACGGCGGCGACGCCCACCCCACCGGCGGCACCGTTGACAAGGACATGTTCGCCGCTGCGAAGCCCGGCCTGGGTGAACAGAGCGTCGTGGGCAGTGGTGAACACCTCGGCAAAGCCGCCGGCCTCGATCCAGTCCACGGTGTCGGGGATGGCCATGAGAAGGCGTTCATGGACCGTCGCCAGCTCAGCCTGACCGCCGCCGCCGACCAGGGCCATGACCCTGTCACCGACCCTGAACCGCGATGCTGCCGTCCCCAAGGCGATGACCTCGCCAGCCAGCTCCAGGCCGAGGATGTCAGGCGGGCTCCCCGGTGGCGCCGGGTAGAACCCCTTCAGCTGCATGAGGTCTGCGCCGTTCACGCCGGCGGCACGCACCTCGACGAGCACCTCGCCGGCGCCCGGCCGCGGGTCGCGGTGATCGCGCACGACGAGGTTGTTGCCGACCGTGGTCACCGCACGCACGGTGTGTCCCTACGGGACTCGCACCGGCATGATGATGCAGAGGTAGTCGTCGCGCCCCGACGGCCGGATCACGCCTGGCTGCAGCGAGCCGTTGAAGCTGAGCTGCACCTCGTCGCAGTCGAGCACGCTCAGGGCGTCAAGAACATACCGCGCGTTGAAGGCGATCTGGACGTCGTCTCCCTTCACGTTGGCGCTGAGCGGCGCCTCGTCGTCGCCGACCTCGGCGGTCTGCGCCACCAGGGTCAGGGTGTTGTCGCCGACGCGCAGGCGCACCGGGTTGGCGGCGTCGCGGGCCAGCACCGAGGCCGTCTTGGCCTCCCGGAGCAGCGCTGCGGTGGGCAGTTTGACGGTGGTCGTCGACTCACCGGGGATGACCTGCGCGTAGTTGGGGTAATTGCCCTCGATGAGGCGGGACGAGATCTCCACGTCCTTGAGGCTGAAGAACACCTGGTTGCGCTGCTCGCTGAAGCTGATCGACACCGTGGCCCGCGTGGGGTTGACGGCCCGGGCCACCTCGCTCAGATGGCGCGACGGCACGATCACCGAACCGGTGAAGGGCTTCTCGCCGCGGACATTGACGTCAAGGGTCTTGACGGCCAGACGGTGCCGGTCGGTTGCAGCCAGGGTGAGGCGCTCGCCGTCGACCTGGAAGAGCACACCGGTCAACACCGGTGACGCCTCGTCGGCGCTGGCCGCCATGGCGGTCTGGGACACCGCGTTGGCGAAGAGCGCGGCGTCGAGCTCGATGGCTGCCTCGGCATCGCGGCTGGGCAGCGGCGGGAACTCGACGGCGTCGATGCCATGGAGGTTGGTGCGGTGCACCCCGCAGCTGAGCTTGAGGACCTGCGTCGAGGGGTCGAGCTCCATGGTGCACGGGGCCTCGGCAAGGGATGCCACGTACTCGCTGAGCAGGCGCGCCGGGACGGTGGTACGCCCGTCCGTGGTCACCTCGGCAGGGACGGTGACGGACATGGTGAGGTCGAGGTTGGTGGCGGTCACGCGCAGGCCGGACTCGGTTGTCTCGAGCAGGACGTTGCCGAGCACGGGCAGCGTCGACCGAGGTGAGACAGCGCGGGAGACGAGCGACAGTGCTGCACTGAGCATCGAGGGGGAGAGAGAGCACTTCATGCTGCGGAGAACCTCACGGTGGACCCGGTTGTCACCAGCGTCCCTTAAGAGTGCGGACAGAGTCTTTGAAACAGTGGTAGTACCTAGTGGGGTCGATTTGGTGAACAAGTCACCAAACCACAGCCTCCACAAGGGAATTGACGCGGAACAAGCTGTGCGTTGAGAACCCCGGGATCAGTGTTGAGCCAGGACGCGTCGCTGGCCGCAGACGAGCACACAGGTTGCGCCGCACATATCCACAGGACTGTCCCGCCAATCATCAGTGCTGATGGAGGCGCTGGCGGATCTGGCGGAGGTCACCCTGCAGACGCACGTCCTCGAGGACCAGGTCGGTGATCTTCTCGATGGCGTGCAGCGCGGTTGTGTGGTCCCGTCCGCCGAACGCCGCGCCGATGACGGGCAGGGACGACTCGGTTTCCTCACGCACGATGTACATGGCCACCTGGCGCGGGAAGACGATGTGCTTGTCGCGCCGCTTGCTTTTCATCTCCTCGACCGAGATGTTGAAAAACGCGGCCACCGTCTCCTGGATCAGGTCGATGCTGAGGGGAGTCCTGTCGCCGGCCGGGATGATATCCGCAAGGATCGTCTGCGCCGCCTCGACGGTCACCGCCCGGCCGTTGATCGAGGCGTGGGCGAGGACGCGGATCAGTGCCCCCTCGAGCTCGCGGATGTTGCGCTGGATCTTGTGGGCGATGAAGCTGCACACGTCGTCGGGTACGAGCGAGCTGTGCACGCCCAGCTTGGTGTTGAGGATGGCCAGGCGCGTTTCGAAGTCCGGGGGCTGGATGTCGGCCATGAGGCCGCCCTCGAAGCGGCTGCGCAGCCGGTCCTCGAGCGTGGGGATGTCCTTGGGTGGCCGGTCGCTGCTCACCACGATCTGCTTCTGGATCTCGTGGAGCGCGTTGAAGGTGTGGAAGAACTCCTCCTGGGTGCGGTCCTTGCCGGCCAGGAACTGGATGTCGTCGATCAGGAGCACGTCGACTGTGCGGTAGCGCGTGCGGAAGTCCGAGGTGCGGTTCTCCTGGATGGAGGCGATCATCTCGTTCATGAATTTCTCGGAGGTGATGTAGGCCACCTTGGGCGGGCGGCGGTGGCCGTCGCGGACGGCGTGCCCGATCGCCTGCATGAGGTGGGTCTTGCCGAGGCCGACGCCTCCGTAGAGGAAGAGCGGGTTGTACGCCTTTCCGGGGGCGTCGGCGACGGCGCGGCAGGCGGCGTGCGCGAACCGGCTGCTGTTGCCCACCACGAACGTCGAGAACATAAAGTTGGGATTGAGGCGCGTCGCGTTGCTGCCAGAAGTGGCAGATTCACCAACGATGCCGTAGGCGGGTTCGGGGGCGTCGGCGATGGGGGCGGGCTCGTCCGGGGGTGGGCCCGCCGCCGGGTCGACGGTGATGATCACCTCGCAGTCGCGAGAGATGAGGCCGCTGATCGTTTCGCGGATCACCGCCGCGTAGCGCTCGATCAACCAGTCGCGAGCCAGCCTCGTGGGCACACCGATCGTGAAGGTGTATCCGTCACTGTCGACGAGAACCGCGTTTGCCAGCCAGGTCTCGTAGCCGGGGCGGGCCAGTTGGAAACGCAGTTCCTCCTGTGCGGATTGCCAGATCTGGTGGGCCTCTGAGGGAATGGTGGTGTCTGCCGGCGCATTCACGTCAACGTCGCGGGGAATGCCCGTACCAGACAAATCATCTCCCCCTTCTGGTTGGCCAGCCTGAGATCCGCGCCGCCACTTCTGCACAGGTTGTGCACAAGAGTGGATAAACGACGGGTTGGCGCACCGACGGAAACGATGGAGGGACGAAGTTGCGAAACGTCGCCCGCCGGGGCAGCGAGCAGTCTAGCAACGCGAAGGGGGCGTCACAATGGGCACAGGTCGCGGCCCGTTCAGCGACGCCGCTGCTATACTCCGCCGACCACTCCGACGACCGGAGTCACCTGCCGCCACGTTCGGCGCGCCCACCTCACGCGGTCGTCGAACCTCCTCTCTGCGGAGTCACCGACATCAAGCGGACCTACCAGCCCAAGAAGAAGTACCGGCGCAAGACCCACGGGTTTCGCATCCGGATGTCGACACCCGGTGGACGCCAGGTGCTCAAGGCGCGGCGTCGCAAGGGACGCAAGCGCCTGACCCCAGCGCCTCCACGGTGATCTCGCGACATCGCCTGCGTGGGCGACGTCGCTTTGCCGCCACCCGCGCCGGTGGGCTGCGCGCCTCCGCAGCCGGCGTCCGCGTCCACGTGGCCGGCAACGGCATGGACGTGGCGCGGGTGGGGTTCGCCCCCGTCGGTCTGCGCAGCTCGGTGCGGCGCAACCTGCTGCGCCGGCGGCTTCGCGAGGCGGTTCGCCCCCTGCTCGCCTCTCTGGCGGGCCACGACGCCGTCATCGTCGCCGGCTCGGAGGCCTCAGAGTTGTCGTTCGAAGCTCTCAGCGCCGCCGTCAGGACGTGCATCACCCGCGCCCTGCAGCGTCATGACAGTGTCGTTGCGCCCTCGACGCGGGACAATACGGTGATGGCCCACCTGCCGAGGTCGAACCGATGACCCGCCTCAGCCTCCTGCTGATCCGGGTCTACCGCGTGACCGTCGGTCCGCTGTTCGGGATGATGAGCAGCTGCCGGTACGAGCCAACCTGCTCGCAGTACGGCTACGCGTCGATCGAACGCTTCGGTGCACGGCGGGGTTGGTGGCTGGCCCTGCGACGGATCAGCAGATGCCACCCCTTCCATGAGGGCGGAATCGACCTCGTTCCCGACCAGTACTTGTCGTGGCGAGAGGCGCGCCGCCGCCGCCGCGCACCGCTGTCCGAGGGTTCCGCCCGATGATGGTCGGTTCGATCTTCGATGCCCTCGGCGTTCCCTTCCAGCTCTGCCTCGAGGGCCTCACCCACTTCTTCAACGCCATCGGCCCGCTGGCCACGGTGGGTTCCTTCGGCCTGGCGGTCATCGCCACCACGATCATCATCCGTGGCGCCCTGTTCCCCATCTTCGGCTGGCAGCTGAAGACCAGCCGCCGCATCCAGGCGGAGCAGCGTCTGATCGCCCCACAACTCGCTGAGCTGCGCAAAAAATACAAGAAGGAACCACAGAAGCTCAGCGAGGAGATGAAGAAGCTCTACGC
Source organism: Candidatus Dormiibacterota bacterium (assembly GCA_003153125.1). Classification (GTDB taxonomy): domain Bacteria; phylum Chloroflexota; class Dormibacteria; order Aeolococcales; family Aeolococcaceae; genus Aeolococcus. The sequence continues at coordinate 36,358 of PLWW01000123.1, forward strand.
GGAGCACCAGGTGTCGCCCTTCAGCAGCCTGTCGGGCTGCCTTCCCGCCCTGGTGCAGGCACCGGTGCTGATCGGTCTCTACCGCGGCATCACCGCTGCCACGAGCAACCTGCCCAAGGGCACAGGCCTCGGCTTCCTGTGGATCACGAACGTGTCCGAGTCGGGAGTGAAGCAGTGCTGCACCGTGGCCGGGAAGACCGACTACCTGCAGGTCCTCGCCCACCCGGCCGCGCTGATCCTGCCCCTGCTGGCGGCCATTCTCACCTTCGCGCAGTCGCGAATGATGATGCCGCCGCAGCGGCCGGACATGACCGACCAGGAACGCACCATGGCCAACGTGACCAAGCAGATGTCGGTCCTCTTCCCGCTGATCATCTTCTGGCTGAGCCTCAACTTCCCGCAGGGCCTTGCGCTGTACTGGGTCACCGGCACGCTGTTCATGGTTCTCCAGCAGTACCACCTCGTCGGATGGGGATCGTTGAAGGTGCCAGAGTGGTTTCCCGGCGCCGGCCGGGTCACCGCTCTCTCCTACCCCAAGCAACCACCGCCACGGGCGCCAAGGGCCACGGCGTCGGCGGCCACCAACGGAGCCGTCGCGCCAGACGGCAACGGCCGCGCGCCGTCGCGCCGGCGGGGCAGCGGTCCTGCCGTCCCGGCTCCAGCGCCGCTCGTCGCGGGTGCGGTCAACGCCCCCCCGGCGCGACCCCCCAAGAAACGCACCAACAAGCGCCGTCGCTAGGCAGCGGAGGCTGAGGAGATCAACGTGAACGACACCGAGCAGGCGCCGGCCCACTCCGCCGCGCCCGGCGTCGAGGGCACCGGCGTCACCGTCGACGAGGCCACGGCCACCGCCCTCGCCCAGCTCGGCGCGGAGCGTCACGAGGTCGTCGTCGACGTGATCTCCCGGGGTGGTGCGCGCCCGGCGCCGGGGGAGTACCTCTCGTCCAGTGCCGCCCGTGTTCGGGTGAGCCGTCTCGACGACCACACCGCTCGCGGCCGCGACCTGCTCGGCTCACTTCTCGAGGCCATGGAGATCCCGGCGCGCGTCTCGGTGCGTCGTGGCACCAGCCCTCGCGCGGGCGAGGCGGAGGCGCCACTGATCCTCGAGGTGTCCGGTGACGACCTCGGCCTGCTCATCGGCTGGCGCGGGGAGACGCTGCGGGCGCTCCAGACCACCCTCAACCTGATGATGGGCGACGACCACGCAGAGGGCCAGGGAGGTCGCCTCATCCTCGACGTCGAGCGCTACCGCGCACGCCGCGAGGACCAGGTCCGCGAGCTCGCCCAGCGGCTCGCGGAGCGCGTCAGGGTGAGCGGCGAGCGTTACACCCTCGACCCCATGCACGCCTACGAGCGCCGCATCATCCACCTGACCCTGCAGGACGACCCCGGGGTGCGCACCGAGAGCAGCGGCCAGGAGCCGGCGCGTCGCGTGGTCATCCATCCCACCGGCTCTTCCCAGGGTGGCCTGGCAGCCCGGCCGGAACGGGGGCGCGGGCGCTGGTAGCCACGGCCGCCGACCGCGGCCACGTCCGGACCATCCTGGACGGAGGAGTGCGCTTGCTCGCCGCCCCCATGCGTGAGCGCGCCTCGGTGAGCATCGCCTTCATGTTCGGCACCGGCTCACGCGTCGAGAAGCCCGACGAGTGCGGACTCGCCCACTTCATCGAGCACATGGTCTTCAAGGGTGGCGCGGCGTACCCCACCGCGCGCCGGATCAGTGAGGCGATCGAGGGCGTTGGGGGCACCATCAACGCCTCCACGGACCGGGAGGCGACGATCTTCTGGGCCAAGGTCCCTGCCGACCGTGTCGACGTCGCCGTGGCCGTTCTCGGCGACATGCTGCTCTCGCCATGCTTCCGCGAGGAGGACGTCGAGCGTGAGCGGCAGGTCGTGATCGAAGAGCTGCGCATGTACGAGGACAGCCCCCAGGACCACGTGCACACCCTCTTCGACGCCATCATGTGGCCGGACCACCCCCTCGGCTGGGACGTCGCCGGAACCGAGGCCACGGTCACGTCCTTCACGGCGGCGGACTGCCGCCGCCATCTGCGACGCCACTACCAAGGCCGCGACCTCGTCGTTTCCGTCGCCGGAGCTCTCGACACCGACCGAGTGGCAGAACTGGTGACCGGCGCCCTGGCCGGCTGGCCCGTCCACGAAGGCTCTGCCGCCGTCCCTCTGCCCGCTGCGGATCCCACGGGCGCGGCGGTGAGCGTGCTCGACCGCCGCGCCGGACAGGCCAACATCGTGCTCGGCGCGCGCGCGCCCTCGTACCGCGATGAGCGCCGCTTCACCGCCGACATCCTCAACGTCGTGCTCGGCGAGGGGATGTCGAGCCGGCTGTTCCTCGAACTGCGCGAGGAGCGCGCCCTCGCCTACGACGTGCATTCCTTTCTCACCAGGGTTGCCGACAGCGGGACCCTGGCCATCTCGCTCGGCTGCGAGCCCAAGCGCGCCCTGGTGGCAATCCGTGCCGCGGTCGACGAGCTGAGGCGGCTCGCCACCGATCCTGTGCCGGCGGCAGAGCTGGAGAGGGCCAAGGAGTACGCACGCGGCCGACTCTCGGTCCAGCTGGAGAGCACATCGGCGCTGTGCAACCACCTCGGCCAGCAGGAGCTGCTGACCGGCGAGATCCTCCTCGCCGAGGACATCGCCGAGCGCCTTGTCGGCGTTGACGCCGAAGCGATCCGCTCCCTGGCGGCCGACATTCTCGGCGGCGGTCTGCGCGCCGCGGTGATCGGCCCCTTCCGCAAGCCCGACCCGTTCCTCGAGGCCCTCAACGCCTGAACGCGACCCCGGCGGTGGCAGGGTGGCGGCGTTCGGATATGGTGGCCGTCGCGTCCATCCGCCTGTAGAGATCACCATGCACACAGAGCGAACCCTGGTGCTGATCAAGCCCGATGCGGTCCAGCGCGGGCTGATCGGCGAGATCATCACCCGCTTCGAGCGGCGCGGCCTCCACCCGGCCGCCATCAAGCTGATGACGGTCACCACCGAGCTTGCGGAGCGCCACTATGCCGAGCACCGCGAGCGGCCCTTCTTCCCCGGCCTGCTCGAGTTCATCACCTCGTCACCGGTGGTGGCGATGGCGTGGGAGGGCCCCGGCGCCGTGGCGCTCGTCCGCTCGATGATGGGCACCACCGACCCCGCCGGCTCCCCACCGGGCACCATCCGCGGTGACCTCGCGGTGAGCCTGGCGATGAACGTCATCCACGGCAGCGACTCGGTGGAGAGCGCCGCACGCGAGGTGTCCATCTTCTTCTCCGACGCTGAACTGGTCGACTGGGAGAACAGCGCCGCCGCCTGGGTCGTCGCCGAGGACTGACCGCCCCTCGAGGCGGCCGTTCAGGCGCGAGCGGCGCCCGCGCGGTGACGCTGGCGCCGCCGCCGCCGCCACGACAGAAGGGCACCGCCCGGCAGCGCCAGGACGACTGCCGCTGCGGCCGGAGTGTCGAAGAGCAGGGCCGAGGGGTCGGTGACCAGCGTCGGCCCGCCGCCCAGCCCGAAGTGGGCGAAGGGCAGCACCCGCACGAATGCCTTGGCGAGGACGTTCTTGCGGGGAACGAGGCCGAAGCTTCTGGAGTCGCTGGACTTGTTGCGGTTGTCGCCCATCACGAAATACTCGCCGGCGGGGATGCTGATCGCCTCCGCAACCGACGATGCCGTGCCACCGGGGAGACAGCAGTAGTTCATCGTGTCCCATGCCTCCGGGAGATACGGCTCCTTGACGCGCTGCCAGGGTCCGCCGCCGCCCGGCTTGATGAGCAGCGCCGTCGGCGTCTGCGCACCGTCGATCTCGAGCGTGTCGCCGGGAACGCCGATCACGCGCTTGATGAAATCCTTGGTGGGATCGGTCGGCGGGATGAGCACGACGATGTCCCCGCGCTGCGGATCCCCGAAGTAGTAGGAGATCTTGCTGGCGAGGAGAAGGTCGTTGTTCTGCAGGGTGCCGACCATGCTCTCGCCATCGACGCGCACCGTCTGGAGGGCGCTCCAGATGGCCACGTAGAGAACGAGCGCGATGATGACCACCTCGAGGACGTCACGGACGAGGCCGTGAGGGCGGCGCCCCCACCACGGCCTGGAGATCGGGGTGGGTTCTGGCTGCACGCGTCGTGATTATACGGAGGCCCCCCCGCGCCGCCCGCGCGGAACCGCAGCGACCCCGGCGGCGAGCCGCCGTGATGGCGCCGGCACGGTCACCGCTGCAGTGATCGATGCAGCGGCGCCCCTCCCCAGGCGGGCGCTGACGTCGTGGTGTCCACGCTGCCACAATGGACAGCGGCTCCGCGGGAGCAGTGCGTCATCCAGACAACAGGCGAGGAACACGATGGCTCTGCTGACACAAACGCCGTACAAGGCACGCGAGTTCGACCTCTCCGGCCTGGTCGGCATCTCCGACAGGACGCTCGAGACCCACTTCGGTCTTTATGCCGGGTATGTCAAAAACACGAACACACTCAACGAGCAGCTCGTTGAGCTGACCCGGGCCGGCAAGGTGGGAAGCCTGTCGTACGCTGAGCTCACCCGCCGGCTCGGCTTCGAATACAACGGCATGGTGCTGCACGAGTGGTACTTCGGCAACATGACCAAGAACGGTAACGGCGGCGAGATCTCCAGCTCCTCCGACCTCGGCCGCGCCCTCGGCGAGTCGTTCGGCGACCTCGAGACCTGGCGCAAGGACTTTGTCGGTGTGGGCGGCATGCGCGGCGTCGGCTGGGCGGTCACCTATCTCGACCCAGCCACGGGCCGTCTCAGCAACCACTGGATCACCCTGCACGAGGATGGCAACATCGCCGGCTTCAAGCCGATCGTGGTGATGGATGTCTGGGAGCACGCCTTCCTGCTCGACTACAAGCCGGCGGAGCGCCCCAAGTACATCGAATCGTTCCTCGCCAACCTCGACGTCAGCGCCGCAGAGGCGAGACTGGCGGGGACGCTCGGCCGGCCGGTCGGCTGAGCACTCACGCAGGTCAGAGCGGCGCGCCGCCCAGCTTGAGGTAGAGCGCATCGAGGTCCTCGTCGTCGTGGAATGCCACGACCACGCGGCCTCCCCTGCCCCTGCGTTCGACGTCCACCGGCAACCCGACGGCGGCCTCCAGGCCGCGCCGAAGCGCCTCGTCGTCGGGACTGAGGGGGGGCCGCGCAATGGCGGCGCGGGGTGACGGCGCACGTCCCTGCGCAGCCTGCACGGCGGTTTCCGTCTGGCGCACGGACCAGCCCTGTTCGATTGCTCGCCTCGCCATCAACTCCTGCCTCTCGTCGTCGCTCAGGCCGAGCAGGGCGCGAGCGTGGCCGGCGCTGAGCGTCCCCTGGGCGACGGCTCGCTGTATCGGGGCAGGGAGGGCGAGGAGTCGGATGGTGTTGGAGATGGCTGGACGGCTGCGTCCGAGGCGCAGGGCGATGGCCTCGTGCGACATCCCAAAGGTGTCGGCCATCCGCGAGTAGGCGGCCGCCTCCTCCATGGGGCTGAGGTCGGCGCGGGCGAGGTTCTCGGTGAGGGCGGTCTCGAGCGACTGCCGCGCCGACTCCGCCGCGGGGCGGACGATCGCCTGGATCAGGGGCAGGCCGGCGAGGCGCACCGCGCGAAGCCGTCGTTCGCCGGCCACGAGGCGGTACGGCGGCCCGGCACCCTCCACGACGATGGGATGCAGGAGCCCGTGGGTCCGGATGGATTCCCCCAGGGCGACAAGGGCGGCGGCGTCAAAATCACGGCGCGGTTGCTCCGGGTTGGGCTCCACAAGCGCGGGATCGACCTCGATCAGGGCGGCGACGTCGCCCGGGGGATGGGCGGGGCGCTCGGCGGCTGCGTCAGGAGCCGGGCCGAGCAGGGCGTCCAGGCCGCGGCCGAGGCCCCGGCGCCGTGGACCGCTGTACCCGGGGTGCTGTGTGGTCACGTCGCCGCCCCCGCCGCGAGCGCGCTGCGCTGTCGCTCCCGTTCGGCCAGGCGCAGGTCGAGGTTGGCGGCCAGCTCCGCGTAGGCCAGCGCGCCTCGGCAGGTGGGGTCGTAGAGGTCCACGGGCAGGCCGTGGCTGGGGGCTTCGCTGAGGCGGACGTTGCGCGGGATGAGGGGAAGCAGGAGCTCGTCGGCGAACCTGGCCCTCACCTCGTCGACGACCTGGTGAGCCAGGGCGAGGCGACCGTCGAACAGCGTCATCACGATGCCCGCGATGCGCAGCTGGGGGTTGAGCTCACGGCGGAGCAGGCTGAGCGTGTGGGTCAGCAGGCCCAGGCCCTCGAGAGCGTAGAACTCGCACTGGATGGGCACGAGCAGCGCGCCGGCCGCGGTGGCGGCGTTGACGGTGAGCAACCCCAGGCTGGGCGGGCAGTCGATGAGGATGTAGTCGACGTTGTCGACGCCCTCGAGCGCATAGGCAAGACGGCGCTCGCGAACCGGAAGCTCGATCATCTCGATCTCGGCGCCGGCCAGGTTGAGGTCGGCCGGGACGAGCTCGAGGCCGGGCACCACCGTCTGGATGCGCGCCTCCGCGATGGGCCGGCCGGACACGATCACGTCGTAGCTGGTGCCATGCACAGCCGAGCGATCGACCCCCAGGCCCGAGGTGGCATTGGCCTGAGGATCGATGTCGATGATGAGCACCCTCCGCCCCTTCGCCGCCAGGGCGGAGCCGACGTTGATGGTGGTCGTCGTCTTGCCGACGCCCCCCTTCTGATTGGCAACGGCCAGGACATGCGGAGCCACCGCCGGATTATCGGTTGCGGCGACGGCGTGACGCTGCCGCCTCGGGGGCCAGGAGGTTCGGCAGCGGAGTTATCCACCGTATCCCCAACCCGGAGGACTCGCCCTGGATGGCTCGCCGAGATCAAAATGGGGCTCCGGGAAGCCCACCTGTGGAAAACTCGTGGCGTCGGAGCGTTTGCAGGTGGCGCCGGTAGCGGAGGGGCAGGAGCACGCGTTCCACGTGGAACCGCGCGGTTCGGCGGCGCGCCGTGCGGTCGACGCCGGCTCGTACAATCCTCGGGTGCCCGCCTCCCGCGCTCACCAGTGGCGTTTTGTGGTTGCCGCGCCCCCTCGCGAGGTCTTCGCGGTCATGGAGCAGATGATCGGCACGCCCCCATACCGGTTCGAGGTCTTGGGCGAGAACAGCGCGAGGATCGTCGAGTTCCAGCGCAACAGCCTGGTGGGGCACTGGCGCCGCGTCGACGGCGGCGGCCGCGGCGCCGGCCGCGAGCGCCAGCCAACACGCAACCAGCGTTGGGTGACCTGCTCGGCGGTCGTGGAGGACGCCGGCACGGTCATCGAGATGGAGGCAAGCAAGGGCCGCGGCACACTGCCGCGCGCCCTCCAGTTGATAGGAGTTCTCAGCCGGGGAGCGCACGATCCGCGCACCATCTACCGAACCCGCCAGATCCCGCCGGGCCCGGTCAGCCTCGTGGCCTCCTGGGCCGGCATGGGTTATGCCCTCTACGACGCCCCTGAGCGAGCGGCGCCCCGCGGCACCGCGGTGTTCACCGCGACACGGATGGCAGCGATCCCGGGTGGCACCGCGGAGTTTGTCAAGGTGCGTCTCAGCGATGGCACCGAGGGCTACGTGGAGCGCGACCAGGTGGTGTCAGCCCCCGACCGGGCCACCCGCGAAGCAGGTCTCGAGGCGGCTCGCAACGTCTGAACGCAGAGAAGCGGCGGACCCATGCTGGGTCCGCCGCTCTGCGTCGAAGCGTCGGGGACATGCGAGACGGCCTGCGTCTCTCCAGTGCACGGGCGAGCCGCGCTACCTTGTGTCCGCCCCGGCGATCAGCCCGCCACCTCGTCGCGGGTCGGCTGAGTACTACCGGAACAATCGGTCATGGGCAGGTCCCTCCTTTTTCCAGAGTGCCCCGTCGCCGTTCCGCGTGCGTGGGTTGAGGTTGCGGGCGACTGCGGGGCCGAGAAACGCGCCGTCAGTGTATCGAACCCCGGCGCCCCGCACCATCCCTCGACCCCGGCCACCCAATGGTTACCGCCATCGTTGGCCAGATCACTCGGCCGAGCGAGAGTTGCGGCGGCGTGTGGTCGGCTCGGTGAACGCGGCGCCAACGCGATGACGCAGCGGCTCAGCGCGGAGGCGATTCCACGCCCAGAACGCAAGGGGAATCGCCATCTGCCACAAGCCTTTTCGCGTCGCAGCGTGGCACTTCGGCGCGCCCGGTCACGTGCTGTTGAGCGATCCCTGGATCACGGCCGAACCGGAGGGTGCGGTGCTGCCACCGACTGGTTCCGCGGTCGCGGCAACCGTCGAAAACCCGCTCAGGCTGCCGTGCATGACCGCGGTCCACGTACCGTCGGGCTGGCGGTCGAGGAAGGCGGCGGCAACCGCCGAGCCGGTGGGGCGAAGCAACCAGACCTCGTAGACGCTCGTCCCGGAGGCCACCGCCGCGGGCGCCGGCAACCCGGTCACGGTGAGCACCCCCTGCGCGTCGGCCGGCGTGTAGACGAGTTGCCCGTGCGCGTGCGGCGCCGCCGTGGTCCCGGCGATCGCCACCGTCGAGGACGCGGGCGGCCGATTGGCGAGTGACCACGAGCCGACGGCGACCAGCGCCACGACGGCCACCGCGGCGAGCGCGGTGAAGCCGCGTCCCACGGGCAACCCCGCCCACAGCCGTTGCCACCACGGCGCTTGGCGCGGCGCCGCCACCCCCCTGCCTGCCTGGGCCGCCTCGGCGTAGACGGCGCGCATCAGCCGGCCGCGCAATTCGGGCGACGGCTGTAGCGGTTCGAGGGCGAGCGGCATGCGGGCCGCGGCGGCAAGGTAGGTCCCGGCGACGTGGCGACAGTCCGCGCCGTCGGCGAGGTGCTCCTGGAGGGGCTCCTGGTCGGCGAGGTCTAGGGAACCCACTGACAGGGCGGCAGCGAGCAGGTCGGCTTCTTCGCAGGAGATCACGCCATGCCCCCGGCGACGGGAAGCTCGAGCAACCCGCGGAGCTTGCGCAGCGCCAGCCGCGTCCGACCCTTGACCGTGCCAAGCGGCACCTGCATGAGGTCGCTGATCTCCGTCTGCGAGTACCCGCCGTAGTAGGCGAGCTCGATCGTCTCGCGCTGTTCGATCGAGAGCTCGCTCAGGGCGGTCTTCAGCTGTTCGCGCTCCAGGACCTCGACCACCTGGTCCCAGGTGTCGGAGACGGAGGTGACCGCGATCGGCGCGTGCTCGAGAGCCAGGTCCTGGCGGGGGCGCCCCGCGCGTCCGCGGAGCCGGTCGAGGGCACGGTGATGCACGATCGAACACACCCACGTGCGCAGACTGCCGCGATCGCTGCGATAGGTCGAAGCACGCCTCCACACGCTCAAGAAGGCCTCCTGGACGACGTCCTCGGCAGCGCCAGTGTCATTGAGGACACGGAACGCCAGGGTGTAGGCGAGGGCCGAGTAGCGGTCGTAGAGCATCTCGATCCCTTCGGGCTCGGCTCGCGCGAGGAGATCGAGCATCCTGTCGTCGGAGCCGATCACACCGTCCTGGCCGCCGTGGTCGCTCTTGCCTGGCACACGCGCTCCCTCTTACGCGCGCCGACCGCGCGTGGATCACGCCTAGTAGATGCCGAGCTCCAGGCGGGCCTCGTCCGAGGCCATCGTGCGCGGATCCCAGGGGGGCGACCAGACAAGTTCCACGTGCACGTCACGCACCCCGGGGAGACCGTTGCACACTGCGTGGGCCTGTCCCTGGATGAGGCTGCCCATGGGGCAGTAGGGGGTGGTGAGCGTCATGTTGATGCTGAGCAGGCCGTTGTCGTCGATCTCCGAGCCGTAGACAAGGCCCAGCGAGACGATGTCGATACCGATCTCCGGGTCGAACACCTCGCTCAGGGCGGCGAGGACCAGCTCGGGAGACGCCTTGGCGACCGCGGGCGCGGTGATCCCGCCCGGCGGCGCCGGCTCGGTGACGATGCTGTCCCGCTCGTTCATATCAGATCCTCCGGCGGCCCGAGTGCCTGAAGCAGCGCGTTGCACGGGAGCGTCGCACACTTGACCCGCACGGGATATGCGCGCACGCCCTGGAGCGCCTCGAGGTCACCGAGGTCGTCGGGGCTTCCGCCCTCCACGAGCATTGCCCGGAATCGGCCGGCCACGTCGCGGGCGCGCTCCCGGCTGAGGCCGCTGACCTCGTCGCAGAGCATGCTGCAGGCCGCCTGGCTGATCGAGCAGCCGGTACCCTCGAAGCCGATGGCGGCCACCTGCTCGCCGGCGAACCGCACCGAGATGTCGATCTGGTCGCCACACAGCGGGTTGTCGGCCTCGACGACAGCGTCCGCCGGGTCGACACGACCACGGTGACGGGGGTGGCGGTAGTGGTCGAGGATGATCTCGCGGTAGAGATCGTCGGCGACCGGCGTAAATCCGACCTGCATGGTCAGAATTATACCGCGGCGAGCCGAGCAACCCCGGGCGGGCGACAATTCTGGGGATGCTCAGGCTCCGCCGTCCGCGCACGTCTCCGCTGTTCTGGCTGCTCAGCGGCCAGCTGATCATGTTCGCCGGGGTGGCCGCCATCTTCCCGATCGCGCCGTTGTACGTGCGCAGGCACGGCGGCGGATCGCTGGCCATCGCCCTGTTCATCGCCGGCCCGCTGATCGCCAACATGCTGGTGCAGGTTCCCGCAGGTCGTCTCACCGACCGCGTCGGCCGCCGCCCCATGCTGCTGGGCTCGCGGGCGGCGTTCGGCGCTCTCTCCCTCGCCCTGTTCGCCGACGTCGGGCCCCTCTGGCTCCTGGCCACGTTGCGAACCCTCCAGGGAGTGTCCTCAGGCGCGTATGTGCCGGCGCTGCGTGCCGCGGTCGTCGACCTCAGCGGGCCCGAGAAGCGCGCAGAGGGGTTTGCCAAGCTGCAGGCGTGCGAGATGGTCGGCCTCCTGGTCGGCCCCTTCATCGGCGGCGCCGTGGCGCTCTGGCGCGACTCGGCCATCTTCGGCGTGGCCGGCGTGGCCGTCCTCTTCGGGCTGCTGGCCATGCGGCGCATCCCCGAGACGCGCGTTCTCCATGATGCCGATGAGAAGCCCGTGCGTTTCCGCTGGTGGCGCAACCCGGGTGTCCTGGTGCCGGCCCTCGGTGTCGCGGCGCTGGGAACGGTGTTCTCGATGTACGACGTCGTCTGGCCGCTCTACCTCTCGGCGCGCGGCAACAGCAGCCTCGTCATCGGCATCACCATCAGCCTGTTCGCCGTGCCCCTGCTGATTCTGGCGCGCCCCGGCGGCCGCTTGGCGGATCGGTCCAACCGGCGCTGGCTGATGGTGGCATCGTTCGCCGTGAGCGGCGGGTGCGCCGCGCTGTACCCCGCGCTGCGATCACTCGGGTTGATCATCGCGCTCGGCACGGTGGAGGCCTGCGCGTATGTGCTGATCGAGCCGACCATGTTCGCTGTGATCAGTGACAGCAGCAACGCGCAGGACCGCGGCCGGGCGATGGGCATCGGTGGCCTTTTTCAGTTCGGTGGCATGGCTTTCGGCGCGCTGGTGCTCGGAGCGCTGTATGGCGTCGGGGAGGGCATCTCCTTCTGGGGGGCCGCCGGGGTCCTGGTCGCCGCGGCCGTTCTCTGTGCCTTCGCACTCCCCCCGCGAGCGCCGCAACGGCCATCGGTACGCTCGGAGCGCCTGGCCATGAACCCACTGGAGTCGTGACGGTCCGACCACCCAGTCTTCGCCGTGCCCATGCTGTTCTTGCGGGTGGACGCGCCGGCGGATGCGCCGTCTACGGTGGACCGCAGCTGCGCAACGCCTGACTCATCCTCAGCGCCGCCAGACAACCGTGCCTCCCACAACGGTCGCCACCACCCCGCTGCCGTCGAGAACTGTGAGGTCGCACTGCAGTCCCTTTCGGAGCCGCCCGGTCAACCTCTCCATCCCCGCGGCGTACGCCACCCCGCGCGAGTAGGCACGGAGAGCGGCAGCGCGGGACAGGGCCAGCTCCGGGTACCACCCGCTCCGACGGCGCCAGGTGGTGGCGGCGTCGATGCCGAGCAACGGTGCGGCGCTGTCGACGGGAGCGTCCGAGCCGAACGCGAGCACGGCACCCGCGCGAGCGAGCGCGCCCCACGCGTACGAGGCCTCGACGCGCCCGGGCCACAGCTTCTCAACCATCTCCCGGTCCGAAACGGCGTGGAGAGGCTGCATCGAGGCGATGACCCCGCTGGCAGCGAACCGCGGAACGTCGTCGCGGTGCACACACTGAGCGTGCTCGATTCGCGGTCGCCACAGACGCCATGCGCGACCGAAGGGCTGCAGCGCGTCAAGGGCGCGGCGGACTGCCGCATCGCCGATCGCGTGGAGGCACACGTTCAGCTCCGCCACCGCGCACCGTCGCACAAGTTCGACCAACTCTCCCTGGGGGATGCCGGTCACACCACCGCCGTCGAGCATCTCCGCGGTCCGGCTGCCGAGGGAGCCGTCGAGGAAGCTCTTCACGCCCCAAACGCGCAGGCGCTCGTCGCCGTAGCCAGAGCGGACACCCATCGCAATGGCGGCCCCGAGCTCGGCCTGGGGGAAGTTCCACACCACCCGGATGGGCAGTCGGCCTGCGTCGTGCAGCCGCTGCAGAGCGCGGAACAGGCGCGCCGAATCCATGGTATGCACCGTGGTGAGCCCAAGCCGGGCAAGGTCGCGGAGCACCGCGGCAACGTCGGCGGTGAAGGCGTCGTCCGGCGGCTCAGGCACCATCCGCTGTGCCAGAGCAGAAGCTGCCTCCCGCACCACACCGGAGGGTTCGCCACCGCTGTCACGATCGACGACTCCGCCTGAAGGGTCCGCGATGTCCCGGCGGAAGCCCGCCGCGCCGAGCGCCGCGGTGTTGAGCCAGGCGGAATGGCCGTCCTTGCGAGTCAGCACGGCAGGTCGTCCACCGGTCACGCTGTCGAGTTCGTGGCGGGTCGGGAACCTCGGATCATCTGTCCAGAGATCGTTGAACCACCCCGAGCCGGATATCCAGGCGTCGGCCGCCTGGCCGGCAGCGAACTGCTCCACCCGCCTCAGAGCCTCCTGGCGTGTTCGGGCACCCGACAGGTCGACGGCGCGGCGGGATCGCGCCAGCCATTCGAGGTGGAGATGCGCGTCCCCCAGCCCAGCCAGGGCTCGCCCGGCGAGGTCGACGCGCCGTGAGCCACGGCCCGCCGCCTCACGCGCACCATTGCCGACCCCGAGGATGGCTCCGCTCGGGCCGCATGCCACTTCAGGCGTGCATCCAACAAACACAGTGTTGGTCATGTCAACGTGCCGGCTGGCCTTATCCGAAGATGCGGCGCACTTCCCCAAGGGCCGAGCCGAAGGCGTCGATCTCGTCGTGGGTGTTGTAGAGGTACACCGAGGCGCGCGCCGTCGCGGCCACGCCAAGCCGCTTCATGAGGGGCTGGCAGCAGTGATGGCCGGCGCGGACCGCCACACCCGATCGGTCGAGGATTGTGCCGACGTCGTGGGCGTGAACGCCGGCGACGTTGAAGCTCACGGCGCCACCGCGCCCGTCGAGGTCTTGGGGCCCATACACCTCGACGCCCTCCGTCTCCTCGAGTAGCGCGAGGAGGTGGGACGTCAGCTCCTGCTCATGGGCGTGGATGCGGTCGAGGCCGATGGCGTCGAGGTAGTCGCAGGCGGCGGCGAGGCCCGCCGCGGCCCCGACGTCCGGCGTTCCAGCCTCGAACTTGTGGGGCACCGTGCTCCACGAGGATCGCTCCAGCGACACGCGCAGGATCATGCTGCCGCCACCGAGAAAGGGCGGCATGCGCTCGAGCAGCTCCGGGCGCGCCCAGAGCACGCCTGCCCCCATGGGCGCGCACATCTTGTGCCCGCTGAAGGCGAGGAAGTCGCAGCCGAGGTCGCGGACCGACACGGGCATGTGCGGCACGCTCTGGGCGGCGTCGACGCACACGAGCACGTCTCGCGCGTGGGCGGCCTCGATGATCGAGCGCAGTGGCACCACGGTGCCGAGCACGTTGGACTGGTGGCCGACGCTGAGAAGGCGCGTCGGCGGGGCGAGCAGCTCGTCGAGGTTGGAGAGGTCGAGGCGGCCGTCGTTGTCGACGCGCAGAAACGCCAGCTCCAACCCGGCTCGTTCGGCGGCGAGCTGCCACGGAACAAGGTTGCTGTGATGCTCCATCTCGGTGAGCAGCACCCGGTCACCCGGGCTGAGGAGCTCACGCGCGAAGGACGAGGCGACCAGGTTGAGGGCCTCGGTGGTGTTGCGCACGAAGACGATTCCCTCGGCGGGCGCATCGATGAATCGTGCCACGCGCTCGCGCGCGCCCTCGAAGATGTCGGTTGCCTCGTTGCCGAGCGTGTGCACGCCCCGATGCACGTTGGCGTTGTGCCCGGCGTAGTAGGCGTCGACGGCATCGAGGACCACCTGGGGCTTCTGCGACGTCGCCGCCGAGTCGAGGTACACCAGCGCATGTCCGTTGACGGAGCGCTCGAGGATGGGGAAGTCGGCGCGCAGCCGGGTGACGTCCAGCGGCGTCGTCGTGCTGGCTCCGCTCATGCCAGCCCCTCGGTGTTGAGCGCCACCCGGATGACGCCGTCACTGGTGTCGATATGGTGCACGTGCACCGGTTCCACCGCCGGCAGCGACCGCGGCTCGCCGGTGCGCAGGTCGAACGCGGAGCCGTGCAGCGGGCACTCGATGAGGCAGCGAGCAGTGTCGAGGTCGCCGTCGCTCAGCGACGCCTCGGCGTGGGTGCAGGTGTCGTCGATGCAGAAGAATTCCCCATCGACATTGAAGATTGCCAGCGCCACGTCGCCGACCTCGACTCGAGCCGCGTGCCCGGGCGGCACCTGTTCGACGCGCCCCACCTCAACCCAGCTGGCCACCCTCATGCGTCGACGACCGCGATGCCCGCCTGGGCGTTGCCCTCGAGCTCCTTCTCGAGGAGCTCGCCGATCAGCGCGGCGACGCCGGGATGCGGACAGTCGGCCAGCGCGTCGTCGAGGAAGCCGTGGACGATGAGGCGGTCGGCGTCCTCGGCGGTGACGCCGCGGGCCATCAGGTAGAAGCGGTGGTCGTCGTCGATGTGGCCGGCGGTGGCGCCGTGACCGCAGCGCACGTCGTTGGCGCGGATCTCGAGGCGGGGCACGGAGTCGGCGGTGGCCCCGTGGCTCAGCAGCAGGTTGCGGTTCTGCACGTAGGCATCGGTCTGCTGGGCGATGCGCTCGACATCGATGAGGCCGCTGTAGACGCTGCGGGCGTGGTCGCGGACGGCCACCTTGAGCTTCAGCCGGCTCGTTGTCTGAGGGGCGCGATGGGCCTGCAGCGACTGATGGTCGAGGTGCTGGGCGCCGTCCCCGAAGACCACGCCGGAGATGTTCGCCTCAGCTCCGGGCCCGTCGAGCATGACCTCCCAGTAAGCCTTCTGCAGACGCGACCCCAGCGTTGCTCCGAACATGCGCAGGCGCGCGTTCTGAGCGAGCACGGTGCGGTGGAGCGCGACGTGCCACACCCCCTCGCCCCACTGCTGCAGGACGCAGTGATCGAGGCGCGCGTCGCGGCCCGCCACCACGATCGTCAGCGCGTCGCTGAACATCTCGTTGAGCCCGGCAGCGGACAGGTAATCGTCGACGAGCGTCAGCGACGAGTTGTCCTCGAGCAGGACCACGGTCGCGGGGAACGCGGCGCCGCGATGCCCGGCGGCGCTGTGCGCCACCCAGACGGGCACGGCGGCGTGCACCGACCGAGGGACGTAGATGAATGCGCCACCGCTCCACATGGCGTTCCAGAGCGCCACGAACGGTGACTCGGCGACGCCCACGGCGCTGAGCGCGCGCTCGACCAGCTCCGGGTGAAGCCTGGCGGCCTCGTCGAGCGAGCTGAGCACGACCCCGGCGGCGGTGAGCTCATCGCTCTGCTCGATGCGCGTCACCGGGGCGGCGTCGAGCAGCAGTGCCGCGTCCGCGGCGCCCTGGTCGCGGCGCTGCCTGATGGCGTTGACGAGCGGCTCGTCGATGCCATCGGACGGCTGGAAGCCGCTCAGCTGGAGCTTGGCGATGTCGGTGCGCCGCCAGTCCTCATCGCGCTGGGAGGACGGCATGGGCATGGTGCTGAACGCGTCCCACGCCGCCTGGCGACGGTCGCGGAGCCAGCCATGTGCGGTCGCGATGCGCTCCTCCACCGCCAGCGCGAACGCCGGGGCCGCCGGCGTCGCCGGTGGGGACCCGGTGATCACCCGACCGACCCCTCCATGGAGAGGGCGAGAAGACGGTTGAGCTCGACTGCGTACTCCATCGGCAGTTCCTTGACGAAGGGCTCGAAGAAGCCGTTGACGATCAGGGCCGTCGCCTCCTGCTCGTCGATGCCGCGTGAGGTCAGGTAGAAGATCTGGTCCTCGCCGACCTTGCTCACCGACGCCTCGTGGCCGACGGTGACGTCGGGACTGTTCACGTCCATGTACGGGTAGGTGTCGCTTTGCGACTCCTCGTCGAGGAGAAGTGCATCGCAGCGCACGTTGATGCGCACGTCATGGGCCTTGGGATACACCTTGATGTGGCCGCGGTACGAGGTGCGCCCGGTGCCCTTGCTGATCGACCGCGACACGATGTTGCTCGTGGTGTGAGCGGCCACGTGGATGCACTTGGCGCCGGCGTCCTGGTGCTGGCCGGGACCGGCGAATGCCGCGCTGAGCACCTCGCCATGGGCGCCCTCGCCCATCAGGTAGATGGCGGGGTACTTCATGGTCACCTTGGAGCCGAGGTTGCCGTCGACCCACTCGACGGTGGCGTTCTCGTGGGCGATGGCTCGCTTGGTGACCAGGTTGTAGACGTTGTCCGACCAGTTCTGGATGGTCGTGTAGCGGATCTTGGCGCCCTTGTGGGCGATCAGCTCCACCACCGCGGAGTGCAGCGAGTCGCTCGAGTAGTTGGGTGCCGTGCAGCCCTCGATGTAATGGACCGAGGAGCCCTCCTCGGCGATGATCAGGGTCCGCTCGAACTGGCCCATGTTGTCGCTGTTGATGCGGAAATACGCCTGCAGGGGAACCTCGACCTTGACGCCGGCCGGCACGTAGACGAACGATCCGCCCGACCACACCGCCGAATTGAGCGCCGCGAACTTGTTGTCGTTGGGCGGGATCACGGTGCCGAAGTATTTGCGGAAGATCTCCGGGTGATCGCGAAGGCCGGTGTCGCAGTCGCAGAAGATCACGCCGAGCTTCTCGAGGTCCTCGCGGATGTTGTGGTACACGACCTCGGAGTCGTACTGGGCCGAGACTCCTGCCAGGAACTTGCGCTCCGCCTCGGGGATGCCGAGACGATCGAACGTGTTCTTGATCGACTCGGGCACGTCGTCCCAGGACCGTGACTGCTCGCCCGCGGGCTTGACGTAGTAGTAGATGTCGTCGAAGTCGATGCCGGAGAGGTCGGCACCCCACGTCGGCATGGGCCGCTTCACGTAGTGCTCGTAGGCCTTGAGGCGGAACTTGAGCATCCACGCCGGCTCGCTCTTGTGGTCCGAGATGGCCGCAACCACCTCGGGCGAGAGGCCCTTCTCGGTGCGGAACACCGAGATGTCGACGTCGTGGAAGCCGTACTCGTAATCCTTGCTCAGCTCGTGCGCCTGGACGGTCATGCCTGTGCCTCCGCGACCACGCCGGTCAGTGACGTGCGTGATGCCCCAGCCTCGGCGGCGACGGGCCCGATGATCGGCTCGTAGCCCTCGCGCTCGATCTGCGTGGCCAGCTCCGGTCCGCCGGACAAGATCACCCGGCCCTGGTTGAGGATGTGGACCCGATCGGGCTTGAGGTACTCGAGGATGCGTGGGTAGTGGGTGATCACCAGCACGCTCATGTCAGGGCCGGCCAGGCGCGTCACCCCGTTGGCGACGGTGCGCAGCGCGTCCACGTCGAGCCCGGAGTCGGTCTCGTCGAGGATGGACAGGCGCGGCCGGAGCATCGCCATCTGGAGGATCTCGGCGCGCTTCTTCTCACCGCCGCTGAAGCCGTCGTTGATGTAGCGGGCCCGGAAGCTCTCGTCGATTCGCAGGGCTGCCATCTCCTCGTTGAGCCTGCGGATGAACTCGCGCGCGGGCATCTCCTTGCCCTGCGCGCGCAGGGCGGCGCGCATGAAGTTCACGGTGGTGACGCCGGGGATCGCGGTGGGGTACTGGAAGCAGAGGAAGAGCCCCAGCCGAGCCCGGGCGTCCGCAGGCAGGGCGAGCAGGTCATCCCCACCGAACGTGGCGGTGCCGCCCGTGACCGCGTACTTGGGGTGGCCGCTCAGGGTGTATGCGAGCGTGCTCTTGCCCGAGCCGTTGGGGCCCATGAGGGCGTGGACCTCGCCCGCCGGGACGGTCAGGTCGACGCCGCGGAGGATCTCCTTCCCGTCCACCGCGACGGAGAGGCCATCAACCACGAGGTCGGCGGCGAGGGCTTGGTGGTCAGTCATGTGATGCCTCCGGGTGTGGGTCGGAGGGGGCCATCGCCGCGAGCAGCGACTGGTCGTGGATCAACTCGGCAAGGGTGGTCTGGCGCAGCACGGCGTCGATGCTCTCCTTGAGGCGCAGCCACAGCCCCCGGGAGGCGCACTCGCCGTCGCGGCCGCAGCTGCCGGCGACGTAGTCGGAGGACACGCATTCCACCGGGGACACCTCGCCCTCGACTGTGTGCACCACCTCGAGCACGGAGATCAGCTCGGGGGCGCGGGCCAGGGTGTACCCGCCGTGCACCCCGCGGGTGCTCTCGACGAGGCCGCCACGGCGGAGCTGACCGGCGAGCTGCTCCAGGTAGGCGAGCGGGAGGTGCTCGACGCGCGCCACCTCAGCGATGCTCAGGGGCCCGGTGCCGTAGGCTCGGGCGAACTCCGTCATCATCCGCAGGCCGTAATGGGCCTTGGAGCTGACCCGCATCGAGAAGGACGTGCTGTGATCGGTTCGCTGGCCCGTCTCGGAGGACCGTGGGCGTGCTGCGTGGCTAATTCCGACCGTCATGGTCAGAATTATACGCCGACGCTCAGGAGCGGGATCATCCGACATACTCGAATGAGGTCTGCCGCCACGTGAGCGTACCCGCCGTCGACCTCGCCCCCGCCGCCCCCGCCGTCCTGCCGGTCGATGGGGCGTCGACGGGCAGCCGCAGGCGGCGTGTGATGGTCGCTCGGATCACCCGCGTCGCCTCCGTCGTGGTCAGCGCTGGGGCGCTGCTGATCCTGCTGCGGCGCGTCGACCTCCCCTCAGCCCTGCACACCGCCGCCGCCGAGCCGTGGCCGCTCCTGGGCGCCACCGTCGCCCTCAACGCCGTGGCCACGTGGCTGCGGGCGGGACGCTCGCAGATCGTGCTCAACACCCTCGGCCATCGCGTCAACCGGGTGAGGATGGTCGGCACCCAGCTCGCCGGCCAGACACTCAGCTGGGTCAGTCCCGTGGCCGCCGGCGACTTCGTGCGACCGTACCTCTGGCGCAGCCGTGACGGTGTGCCCCTGACCCCGGGGATCGTCACCGTGCTCTACGAGCGCATCTTCAGCTTCGGTCAGCTGGCCGTGGTCGGCTCGGCGTGTATCGCCCCGTTCGCGTTCGGCGGGGGCCTCCTCGCCGTGGCCGCCGCCGCCGGTGCCTGCCTGCTGGCCGCGCCCTGGCTGCTCGCCCGACTCATCGGCGCCGGCACCGACGCGGACCAGGCCGCTGTGTCGTCGGGCTGGCGTGATCGCCTCGTCCACGCCGCCGGGCAGCTCTGGCGGCTGGCCGGCGACGGCCGCCTCAGCCTCCGCTTCACCGGGCTGACCATCGCCGTTGTCACCGTCAGCGCGCTGCAGATCGAGCTCCTCGCCTCGGGGATCGGCATCGCCCTGCCGCTGTGGATCGCCGCCGCGGCGTTCGCTCTCTCCCAGGTCATCGGCAGCGCCTCCAGCCTTCCCTTCGGCATCGGACCCGCGGACGCCGTCGTCGTGGCGCTGCTTGTGCACGCCGGCACCGGCCCGGCCGGAGCCCTTGCCATCACCCTGCTGTCCAGGCTGACGGTCACCGTGCCGCTCGGCCTCGCCGGGGCTCTCGCCTACATGCGGCTGGGCCGCCCCCCAGGGACCGAGGTCACCGCCCCGTGAGGCGACCCGAGCATGTGGCCAGGGTCGTGGTGGTCGGCGGCGCGGGCTTCATCGGCACCCACGTCGTCGAGCGCCTGGCGGCCGCCGGGTGGGCGATCCTCGTCGTGGACGACAGCTCTCACCCCTGTGGCGTCCCTCTCCCCGGCTCAGTCGACCTGCTCTTGGCCGGCGGCGGCAGCGACGAGGCGCGCGCTGCGATGGAGCGATTCCGGCCCGCCGCCCTTGTTCACCTCGCCGCCAAGGGCGGCGTCAACCGCGCCCTCCGCGACCCGGGCGGCCACGTCGCCGACGTGCTCTCCCAATCGGTGGGGTGCTTCGCGTCCGCGGCCGCGGCCGGCTGCTCGTCGATCGTCATCGCGTCCTCGGGGGGAGCCGTGTACGGGGACCCGCGCGTCCTCCCCGCCAGCGAGCGACTCAGGCCAGCTCCCCGGTCCGCATACGGTGCCGAGAAGCTCTGCGAGGAGACCTATCTCGCCACCGTCGCCCAGCGCGGGGTGCGCACCATGGCGCTCCGCTACGGCAACGTCTACGGGCCGCGCCAGGATGGAACGGGCGAGGCTGGGGTTGTGGCGATCACCGCGACCCGGCTCCTGGAAGGGCTCGCGCCGGTGGTTTTCGGCGACGGCCTCCAGACCCGCGACTTCGTCTACGTCGAGGACGTCGCCGAGGCCACGGTGGCCGCGCTGGGCAGCAGGCGCAGCGGCCCCGTGAACGTCGGCACGGGCAGAGAGACCAGCGTCCGCGATATCGTCAACGGCTTGGTCCAGCTCACAGGCTCCACCGCCGGCATCGAGTACCGGGCGGCACGCGATGGAGAGGTGCGCCGCGCCGCGCTCGACGCGTCGCGGGCACAGCGGTGGCTGGGCTGGCGCGCGCAGACCAAGCTGATCGATGGGCTGGCACGCACGGCGGCATTCTTCGCCGCTCGCGGTCCGGCCGCTGCAACCAACGTTTCCGGGGGGACCACCTGACATGCGGATCATCGTTCTCGGCGCCGATGGTTACCTCGGCTGGCCCACCGCGTTGCACCTCTCGGCGAAGGGGCACGACGTGATCGCGGTCGACAACCTGGTGCGGCGGCGCTGGGACCGCCGCTGCGGCACCAACAGCCTGGTGCCGATCACGTCGATGGAACGGCGAATCGCCCGCTGGACGGAGTTGAGCGGCCGGCCCATCGCGTGGCACAAGCTCGACCTCTGCGACGCCGACGCCGTCACCGCCCTTGTGGAGGAGACGTCGCCGGACGCCGTCGTGCATTTCGCCGAGCAGCGATCGGCGCCGTACTCGATGATCAGCCGCGGCCACGCGGTCGAGACGCAGGTCAACAACGTGGTCGGCACCCTCAACCTGCTGTTCGCGATCCGCGACCACGCCCCCAACTGCCACCTCATCAAGCTGGGCACGATGGGGGAGTACGGTACCCCGAACATCGACATCGAAGAGGGGTTCATCGAGATCACGCACAACGGGCGCAGCGACCGGCTGCCCTTTCCCAAGGTGCCGGGATCGATGTACCACCTCAGCAAGGTGCACGACAGCCACAACATCCACTTCACCTGCCGGATCTGGGGTTTGCGCGCCACCGACCTCAACCAGGGGGTGGTGTACGGGGCCCAGACCAAGGAGACCACGCTGCACCGCGACCTCGCGACCCGTTTCGACTACGACGGGATCTGGGGCACCGTTCTCAATCGCTTTTGCGCGCAGGCGGCCATCGGCCTCCCCCTGACCGTGCACGGCAAGGGCGGCCAGACGAGAGGGTTCCTCGACATCCGCGACACGGTCGCGTGCATCGAGCTCGCCGCCCTCAACCCGCCGGCGGCCGGGGAGTTCCGGGTGTTCAACCAGTTCACCGAGCAGTTCAGCATCCTCGACCTTGCCGCGCGCGTCCAGGAAGCGCGTGCCGCCCACGGCCTCGAGACCGACATTGTCCACCAGCCCAACCCGCGCGTCGAGCTGGACACCCACTACTACAACGCCAAGCACCAGCACCTGCTCGACCTCGGCCTCCACCCGCATGCCCTCGCGGACACGCTCATCGAGGACGTGATCCACGTGGTGCAGCGCCACAAGTCGCGGGTGCGCCCCCACACCCTCGCAGCCACGGTCGACTGGCGCACGGGTGGCGACGTCTACCACGCACCCGCCGCCACCAGCGTCGCACCCCGCGAGATCGTCGGCGAGGTCACCGCGCGGGTGCCGGTGGGGGCTGCCGCGGCGCGCTGATCACCGCCGCGCCGGCAGCGACCTCCGCATCGTCCAGCGGAAGACGATCAGCTCCTTGATGGCACGCGCGATGGCGCGGGGGCGTGCCCCCGACCGCCGTCCCGCACGCCGTGCGTGGTGGGGGACGGCGTGCTGGGCGATCCGCCACCCGGCGTGGCGTGCCTTGTAGTACAGCTCGGTGTTGATGAGGGCGCTGTGGGCGTGGAGCTCCATCGAGTCCAGCACCTCACGGCGCATCACCTTCATGGCGCAGTCGATGTCGCGGTACGGCAACCGGTAGAGCACCAGCACCAGGGTGTTGAACACCCAGCTGACCACCGACCGCATGGCGGCGTCCTGGCGCTCCTCGCGCCATCCCCCGACGAGATCCGCGCCGGCCAGCAGAGGCACGAGGATGGCGAAGTCGGCGACCTCGAACTGGCCGTCGGCGTCTGTGAACGCCACGTAAGTGAGGCGGGCGGCCCGCAGGCCGTCACCGACAGCGGCGCCGTAACCGCTCTTGCGCTCGTGACGCACGATGCGCAGGTCGACGCCGAGGTCGGCCGCAAGCGAGGTGGCCAGCTTCCCACTGCCGTCGGTGCTGCCGTCGTCGACGATCACCACCTCGAAGCGCTCGGCGAGGGTGGGCAGGGTTGCCGCCAGGTGTGGCAGCAACCAGGTGACGTTCTCGGCCTCGTTGTGGACGGGGAGGACCAGGCTGAGCTCGGGCAGGCGTGTGGTCATGGCGCGCTGATCATCCGGAGATGGCGATGGCCGTGGTGAGGCCGAAGATGGAGAGCGAGATCGCGCCGGCGACGTAGGCGGCCGCGGCGACGACGATCCCGCGCCTCCGCCTGGCCCCTCGCGCCACGCCCCACACCAGCAGCAGGAGCGGACCCGCCGCCGCCACGAGCAGGTAGCGTCCCTGCGGCTGGAACACGACCACGACGGCGTTGGCCAGCGAGAGCGCCAGCGCGCCGGCGGCGGCGAGCGCGTACGCGACCACCGCCGTCTGCCGTCCGCGCGGCCAGCCCGGCCACGCGCGCACGAGGAGAACGACGCCGACGACCAGGCCGGCGAGGAGTGCCGCCGCGAAGAACGCCATCAGGGCGCGCCCCGCAGGCGGCAGGATCAACGGCGACCCCTGGTAGCGCTCCGGTGTCAACAGCCCGTACATCGTCTGGGAGAGGAACACCCGCAGCTGCGCCAGGTTGCGCAGCCGGCTGGGAGGGACGCCGAGCGGCGTCAGCGGGGGCAGGAGGCGGTGGAAGGCGACCAGGTTGCGTGCGTACCACCAGCCCGAGATGGCGGCCACGGGCACCGCCACGGGCACGAGATGACCCGGCAACAGGTGACCACGCCAGTGCCAGAGGGCCACGGCGCCGAGCACGATGATCAGCGGGAGGTCGGTCTCCTTGGAGATCAGTCCCACGCCGACGCTCACCCCGATCAGCCAGAGGAGGCCGCGCCTGGGCAGGTCGGCGAGCGCCACCTGGGTGGTCACCAGCAGCAGCAGGGCGCCCGCCGCGGCCGCCAGGCTGTCGTCGGTGATCGACGCCGACACGAACTGAAAGCCGGGCAGCAGCGCCAGGGCTGCCGCCGTGCTCACCGCCAGCCAGGGCCGGCGCGGCGCCAGCAGCCACACGATGCGCGCCACCAGGAGGACGGCGAGGACGCCGAGGAGGATCGACAGGAAGCGCAGGGCCACCGGGGGTGCCTGGATGCGCAGCAGGGCGGCCGCCATCAGGTAGTAGAGCGGAGGCTGCTGCCTCTCCGGGACCAGCGCCCCGGGAAGCGAGGCGTGGCCGGCGATCAGCTGCGCATAGGTGAGGTGCGAGTGTTCGTCGGCTGAGCTTCCGACGGGGATGCTCAGCGCGTACGTGACGGCAAAGACGGCGAAGACGGCCATGGCCGCGACCAGGGCCAGAGCCGGGGCACGCCTCACCCGCCGGCTGCTGTCAGGGCGCGCCGCTTCGGTGGCTTGCCCGCAGACGCCGTCGCTGTGTCGATGGCCTCGACCAGGTGGTCGATGGCATCATCGACGTCGGTCGCGAGGGTGCCACGCCCCATGCTGAGGCGGAGCAGCGCGGTCCTGCCCGGGTCCTCGCCCATCGCCGCGAGCACGTGTGACGGCCGCGCGGCGCCGCTGGCGCAGGCCGATCCGCCCGACACCTCGACGCCGGCGCCGTCGAGGGCAGCGACCAGCGCCTCGGCGGAGGCGTCATCGACGAGCAGCGCGCTCATGTTGGGAAGCCGCTGCGCCGCCCGTGCCGCCACCCGCACGTGCGCCGCCCGCTCGAGGACGGCCGCCTCGAGGCAGTCGCGGAGCGCGCCCAACCGCGTCGCCTCGTCCTCCCGCTCGCCCTCGACCAATTCGGCGGCGACCGCGAAGCCGGCGATCGCGGCCACGTTCTCGGTGCCACTGCGGCGCTCCCGCTCCTGGCCACCCCCATCCATCTGCGCGGTGAGGTGCGTGCCCCAGCGCGCGTACAGCACTCCACAGCCCTTGGGGCCGTAGCACTTGTGGGCGGAGAGGCTGAGCAGGTCGACGCCGAGCGCCCGGGGATCCACCGCGAGGCGACCCAGCGCCTGGACGGCGTCGGTGTGCACCAGCGTGCGCGGGTTGGCCAGGCGCACAAGCCGGGCGGCGTCGGCGACGTCCTGGACGGCGCCGACCTCGTTGTTGGCGAGCATCATCGACACCAGCGTGGTGTCATCGCGCACAGCGGCGGCGACGCGCTCCGGGTCGACGCGCCCGGCGGCGTCGCAGCCCACCACGGTCACCTCGGCCTCGCCCCGCGCGGCCAGCGCCGCCGCGGTGCCGAGAACTGCCTCATGCTCGACGGCGCTGACGACCACGTGGCGGCCGCGCTCGCCACCCCACCTCTGCAGCGCGCCGCGCACGGCGAGGTTGTCGGCCTCGGTGCCGCCGCTGGTGAACGTGAGCTCACGTGGCGCGCAGCCGAGGACGGCGGCGAGCCGGTCACGGGCGTCGTCGATGGCGGCCCGCGCGCGCCGCCCGCGATCGTGCGCCGAGGACGGGTTTCCCCAGTGCTCGCGGAGGAACGGAAGCATCGCCTCGACCACCTCGGGTGCGGGTGGCGTCGTGGCCGCGTGGTCGAGGTAGATGCGCCGGGCCGAGATCAGCTCATCCCCAGGGAGCCCCAGAGCTCGAGCTTGTTGCGGACCGCCTCGATGACTGCGGCGGTGAACTCGTCGGTGAAGGAGTGGCCGCCGAGGTCGGCGGTGCGCGTTCCGGCCCGCACCGTCTCGAAAGTGGCCTCGTACATGGCGCGCGACGCCAGCTTGCACCGAGGGTCGACTGAAAAGCTGAGCAGGGAGGCGGCGGCGAGGATCATGGCCATGGGGTTGGCGATGTTCTTCCCGAGTAGAGCCGGGGCGGTGCCGTGGGGGGCCTCGGCCATCACCACGTGCGGCCTTGTCGAGTCCTCCGTGAAGCCGAGCAGAAGTGACTCGGCGCCGGCGATGCTGCCGAAGAGCTGCAGGACGAAATCGCTGAGGCAGTCGCCGTCACGATTCAGCGCCGGGATGACCAGGGCGTCGCCGCCGTGGGTGAGGAGCAGAGCGTAGGTGGCGTCGATCAACTGGGGCTCGTAGGCCACGTCGGGATAGCGCTGCGCGGCGGCGTCCATCTCCTCCTTGAGCATCCCCTCGTACACGGGCGACACGGTGAACTTGGGGCCGCCGAAGACGCGCGCGTGGGTGCGGCGCGCGTGCGCAAAGGCGAACTCCGACACCGCCCGGCACGTCGACCGTGAGATGTGCTCGGTGCGGAATGCGACCTCGTCGTCGCCGGACCCCTCGCGCCACTCCGTGGCGTTGTAGGAGTCGTCGACGGCCATGCGGACCACGCTGATGGGCGCGCTCACGCCGGCGACCGACGGAACCCCGGGGATGCGACGCCCGGTGCGCAGGATCACTTTGCCGCCGACCCGCTTGCGCAGCAGTGCGTTGGGGCTGCCCACGTCGCCGGCTTGCTCAGGGGTCACCGTGGCCGCCTTCAGCCCGTAGCCACAGGCCACCATGGCGTCGGCCGCGTCGAGCACCACGGCGTTGGCGGTGGCCCGGCGGTTCTCGAGGGAGAGGTCGAAATGACGCAGCTCGAGGTCCGCGCCGATCACCTCGGGAGCGATCACCCGCAGGGCCTCCTCGAGGAGCTCCTGCCCGGTCTGGTCGCCGCCGAGCACGGCGATAGTCGTGGTCATCGCGCCACAGCGTAGCCGCGTTCCCACGCTTCACGCAGCGCGGCGACGACCGCTGCGCAACGCGCGCGGCTGCCTATGATCCGCGCGTGCCGTCCCCCTCGCCGACCACCACCGCAGAAGAGCGCCGGCCGGCGGCGATCCTCGCCATCTACAGCTGGGACATGGTCCTCGCCCTGCTCGCCCTGCTCGGTGCCCTCGCGGCCTTCGGCGGGCAGGCCACGGTGGGGAGCAGGACGGTCAGCGTGAGCCTCGGCGAGCAGGTGCTCGCCGCCGTCGAGTCGGCGTCGTTCGCGGGGCTGCTGATCATCCTCGCGACGCTGCTGACACGGCGGCGGCGCTGGGTGCGGCGCGCTCAGATCGTCACCCTGGCGACTGCGATCGCGCTCGGGGCGGTGTCGCTGCTGCTCGCCGCCGTCGTCCCCGGCCAGGGCCTCCAGGCGAGTGCTCTGACCGCGCTCCTCGTTCTCGTGGTCGACGCCGCGGCGATCCTGGCGCTGACCGGGCAGAAGGTGATCGGCTGGTACGAGCAGGACGGCGCCATGCCCCGTTACATCAGCGGGACGATCGCCTTCTGGGCGATCACCAGCGCGGTGCTCATCGTGCTCCAGACCCTGCGCTGAGGCGCTGGCTCAGATCATCGAGAGCAGGTCGCCGACCACGGCGACCAGGGCGTCCTCGTCCAGTGGCTTGGCGAGGACCGCGGCGGCGCCAAGCTGCAGCGCACGCTCCTTGGTCCGGACGTCCCCGGGCGGGGTGAGGATGACCACGCCCGCGCGGGGATGGTCGGGTGAGAAGCGGACCGCCTGGAAGTACTCGAGGCCGTCGACGTCGAGCGTGGTGTCGAGGAGGAGCAGGTCGGGCGGGTTGTCGTCCATCTGCTGGCGCAGCTCGCGCATCTGACGGACCCATTTGACCTCGTGGCCGGCCTCGATCAGCCGGCTCACCACCGGGGCGGCGACCGACGCCTGGTCTTCCGCGAGCAGGATCCGCGCGGGCATCCCCATCACCTGCGGATGGTACCGAGCGGGACCTCTGCCCGGCTGCCGGTCCGGCCGTGCGGGGCGCCCCCGTCGAACGCGTACACTGACCTGGATGCCCAGCACCGAGGCCAGGGTCGCCGCCGACATGACGACATGACGGCGGCGCCACGGCCAGCTGCCTGATGCGCGGACCGCGTCTCCTGCAGCGCCTCCTCGGCGGCGGGGAGAAGGCGCGACGTCTCCCCAGAGAGGAGCGGCCCCACCTCGTCGACGCTCACACCCGCACCTTCTGGAGCCGCGGGGCGCTGTCCCCGGCGACCCTGGTGGAGAGCGACGAGGCCACGCCCGCGGCGGCGCGCGGGGGACGCGCCGCGACACTCGTCGCCGACCACCAGCGCGGCGCCACCGGCGCGGCGCTGCCGCGCGCCAACCCCGCCTTCAGCGAAGCGGTGTTCGTGGAGTTGATGCGCGCCCGCCAGTATCGGCGCGCGTTCTCCCTGCTCAGCCCCGAGTGCCAGCAGAGCTGGGGCTCGCTGCAGGCGTTCATCGATGCGCAGCGCATCGGTGCTCTCGCGCAGCTGCGCGGCGTGCAGGTGGACAGCGTGCGCCGGCTCGACAACTGGCGCGACCCGGACTCCGGAATGGTCCACGAGCACGCCGCTGAGCTTGATGTGCGCTACCAGATCGGCGACGCCACGCGCACCATCAGCGTGCCACGCACAGTCCACCTCGTCGCCTTCGCGGGGGGGTGGCGATCGCTCTGTTACCCGACTGCGACGGGGTCGCACTGAGCTGCGTCCGCATTGACCGGCGCGCCGCTTGAGCGTGCGTACAATGCAGCCGATGGAGAACGCAGCGCTTCCGCAACGTGTCGGCGTCTCCGGCGACGCCGCCATTCCCCGGTATATGCCGGGGCCGCTCGAACGCACCGTCCTCGAGCTGCGCCGCATCGATCGGCACGCGGTCTGGCGCCGTCCGAGGGTGGGGCGCACCCGGTTGCTCCTGCGTGAGTCCGACGCGCTGATCGACCTCATCGAGCGCTGCCGTGAGCGCGAGGATCGGCTCCTGCCCACGCAGCTGTGGAGCGCTGTGGTGCGCTTCGTCGGAGCCCTCGACGGAGACCTCCGCGACGAGCTTGGCATCAACCGCGAGCCCGGCCATGTCGCCGACGTTGTCTTCGCCAGCCAGAGAAAGCTCCTCGAGCGCGCCCGCATGGAGCGCACCTCAGCGACCGGACGGATCATCCCGCTCTTTCGCGGCTAGCGAGGGCGTGGCGGCGCCGGCCACGGCCTGCTGCGGGGCTGAGCATTGACCTGGGACATCGCCGTCGCCGGCACGGTCCACGTCGACGACATCGTCACGCCGGCCGGCGCGGCCACGGGCCTGCTGGGTGGCTCCGCCGTGTATTTCGCGCTCGCGGCAGCTCGATCGGCCACCGTCCACATCAACGGCATCGTGGGCACGGACCACGCGGCCGCATTCCTCGAGCTGCTGGGTGGACCGCGGGTGACCACGGAGGGCATGGTGGTCAGCGATCTGCCCACCTTTCGCTGGCACGCACGCCACGACTTCGACCGCTGGGTCGCCGTTGACACGTTCAGCGACGAGGGCTGTGACCCAACGTGGCGGCCGCGGCTTCCACCGGAGGCGGCGCGGGCACAGGTCCTCTTCCTGGCCAGCATGCGCCCGGCACTGCAGCGAGAGGTTCTCGCCCAGAGCGGCGCGCGCCTGGTCGGCACCGACTCGATGACCGACTACACCGGCCCCGAGCGCGAGGCGGTACGCGAGGTCGTCCACGCGTCCGACGTGCTCTTTCTCAACCGCAGCGAGCTGGCCAGTCTCACCGGTGCGCCGATCACCACGTGGCGTGAGGAGGCGATCGCAATGTGCGGGGTGGGCCGCCTCCGCGCCGTGGTCGTCAAGGCGGGCCCGAAGGGCGCCTCGCTGGTCACGGCCGACGGGGTGATCTCACTGCCACCAGCGCCCACCGGGCAGGTCGTCGACCCCACCGGGGCCGGTGACGCGCTCGCGGGCGGATTCCTCGCCGCGTGCGCCGCTGCCGAGCGTGACGACGACGCCTATTTCGCGACCGCGCTGGAGAGCGGGCTGCGCTCTGCCGCCGCGGCCATCTCACACTTCGGCGTGGCGGGGTTGGAGGCTCCTGCCTGAGCCGTCAGCCGCCGAGAAGCCCGGGGAACACGGTGGTGACCACCAGCGTGGTGGTGAGGACGGTCAGCACCGTCGCCAGGGTGACCGCGATGATGTTGTAGGCGAGCCCGTTGCAGTGCCGTCCCAGGAGCCTGCGGTCGTTGGCCAGGAGGATGATGAAGACGAGCAAGACGGGCAGGAGGATGCCGTCCAGGGTCTGCGTGCCGATGGCCACCCCTGCGATCGGCACACCCGGGATGAGCATGATCCCGGCCCCGATGGCGAGGATGCCGATGAACAGCGCGAAGAAGAGAGGGGCGTCGGCAAAGCTGCTCTGCACACTGCGCTCCGCGCCGAACGCCTCGCAGATGACGAACGCCGTGCTCAGGGGCAGGACCGCCGCGGCGAGCAGCGACGCCCCGACCAGTCCCACCGCGAACAGCTGCTGGGCGTGAACGCCGACAAGCGGGCTCAGCGCCGACGCCGCCTGCTGCGCGGAGGCGACCCCACTGCCGGCGAGGCCGTGCGGGTACTCGACTGACGGCGAGAACAGCGTTGCCGCGGTGGTGATGACGATGAACATGGCCACGGTGACCGCGAAGAGGGAACCGCTGATGACGTCGAATCTGACCAGTTTGAGGTCGGCCTCGTGCGTGCCCTTGTCGACGATGGACGACTGTAGGAAGAGCTGCATATAGGGGGTGATCGAGGTGCCGATGAGCGCGATCAGGTCCACGAGGTAGGCGCCGGTGGGCACCGACGACGGGTGGCCGAGGTTGGGCACCACGAGGTCGTGCCCGATCGCGGACCACTGCAGGTGCGGGGCCAGGAACGCGGTGATGATGTAGGACACGAACGTGAGCCCCAGCGCGAGGAAGATGCGCTCCACGAGGCGGCGATTGCCGCGCATCACCACGACCCCGATGAGCGCCGCGGAGCCGATCACCGCCACCGGCAGTGGGACGCCGAGCAAGCCCAGGCCACCGGCAACCCCGGCGAACTCCGCGAGGGTGGTGCCACCGTTGGCGATGAGCACCACCACCGCAGCGAACAGCGTCCAGCGCACGCCGAAGCGCTCGCGGATGAGGTCCATGAGGCCCTTGCCCGTGACCGCGCCGAGGCGGGCGACCATCTCCTGGGTGATGATCAGCGCGACGGCGATGGGCAGGAACGCCCAGAGCAGGCTGTAGCCGTACTTTGCGCCCGTGTTGCTGTAGGTGAAGACGCCGCCGGCGTCGTTGCCCGCGTTGGCGACGATGATCCCCGGCCCGATGACGGCGAGGTATCGCCACAGCCCGGCGAACCGGCGCGGCCGGCCGCCGCGTCGCTCACGTCGCTGGGCGACGGCGTCCGCGGCTCGACGGCGCAGCGCGCGGGTCTGACGGGGGGCCGTCTTCACGTCCGCTCCGCGCGCTCATCACAGGGCCCTCGCGCGCCGGCGAACTCCCGCCGGCATCACCTCGTCCATGGCGTCGTCGATGGTGACGATGCCCTGCATCCGGTCGTCGTCGTCGACCACGGGCACCGCCAGGAGGTTGTACTTGGCGATCACGGCAGCGACGTCCTCCGGTCGGGCGTCGATGGGGACGGCGATCACGCGCTTGATCATGATGTCCGCGATGGCGGCGTCGGGCCGGGCGACGATGAGGTCGCGCAGGGAGAGGACCCCAAGCAGGCGCTCCTCCGCGTCGACCACGTAGACGTAGTAGATCGACTCGGCATCGGGCTCCAGCTCGCGCAGGCGGTCGATCGTCTGCTGGGCGGTGAGCGTCACGGGCACGGCCACGAACTCCGTCGTCATGAGACCGCCGGCGGTGTCGTCCTCGTAGCCGAGCAACTCCTCGACGTCCTCGGCCTCGTCGGCTTCCATCTTGGCGATGAGCTGCTCACGACGCTCCTCGGGGAGGTCGCCGAGCAGGTCGGCGGCCTCGTCGGGCGACATCGCCTCGAGGATGTCGGCGGCCCGATCGTCGTCGAGCCGGGCGAGGATCTGTGCCTGGACCTCCTCGGAGGACTCCTCGACCACGTCGGCGGCGATCTCGTCGTCGAGGGAGGCGAAGATGGCCGCCCGGTCGCGGCCGCCGAGCTGGCCGACGATCTCGGCGATGTCGGCAGGATGCATCTTGCTGAGCTTCTGGTGGCTGATCCGCAAGCGCATCGAGCGTTCGTCGCTGCGCACGGGGTCGACGGCGTCCCAGGAGATGAGCCGCTGCGGGAAGTCCCGCCCGACGAGGTGGGTGACGCGTCGGCCGACGCGTTCAACTCCGAGGCGTCGGAGGAGGCCGCGGGCGCCGATGTCGACGCCGACGACGAGGAGCTTGCCGTCCTGGTCCTGGAGCTGGAGGTCGTTGACGCGCACCACCCTGCGACCGTCGGTGTCGACAATCTGCTTGTCGAGGATGTCGCGCGCCAGCCAGATGTCCTCGTCGGTTCGCGGGTGCAGCTGCAGGGCCGAGGTGGGCACGTTGAGGCTCAATTCCCCGCTCTCGCCCGCCCTCACGGCACCCCAGTCGATCGTCGCGGGCAACTCCTTGCTCCGTCCCCTGATGGCGAGAGCGGTGACAACCGGGTAGGGCTCACCCATGCGCACGATGACGTCGCGGACAGACCCGACAGTCTTCTGGTCGATGTCGACCACGTCGGCGCGCAGGAAGTCGCTGAGAAAGATCACGGCCCGGTGATGGTGCCACCTGAGGCGATGGCACGGCGCAGGTGGCGGGCGCGGGTATGATCGCGCGGCATGCCGAAGACCCCGTCGCGCGGCATCGGTACCCCGATCGACCGCAACATCGCCCTTGAGCTGGTCCGGGTGACCGAGGGCGCCGCCATGGCCGCGGCCCCGTACATGGGGCGCAACCGCAAGAACGACGCCGACGGCGCCGCGGTCGACTCGATGCGCCGCAGCCTCAACTTCGTCGACATGGACGGCATCGTCGTGATCGGTGAAGGCGAGAAGGACGAGGCCCCGATGCTCTACATCGGCGAGCAGGTCGGCAACGGCAATGCACCGAAGGTGGACGTCGCCGTCGACCCCATCGACGGCACCCGGCTGGTCGCGCGCGGGCTCCCCGGCGGCATCGCGACGGTCTCCCTGGCCGAGCGCGGCTCCATGTTCTACACGCACATCCCCTACATGGAGAAGCTCATCGTCGGGCCCAAGGCGGCGCGGGTCATCGACATCACCGACACCGTCAAGAACAACCTGCGCCGCATCGCCAAGGCCGAGGATCGCCACATCGAGGACCTGACGGTGGTGGTGCTCGACCGCCCTCGTCATGACACGCTCCTCGAGGAGATCCGGTCCGCGGGGGCGCGCGTCAAGCTGATCATGGACGGTGACGTCGCCGCCGGCGTCATGGCGGCGATGGAGCACCGCACCGGCATCGACGTGCTCATGGGCATCGGCGGCGCGCCAGAGGCGGTGCTGGCGGCGTGCGCCATCAAATGCATCGGTGGGTCGATGCAGGGCCGCCTCTGGCTGCGCGACGAGGACCAGGCGGTGCTCGTGAAAGAGGGCAAGACCGCCGGCCAGGTGCTCCAGCTGGCCGACCTCGTCAACGGCGACAACGTCTTCTTCGCCGCCACAGGGATCACCGACGGAGAGCTTCTCGAGGGGGTCCGCTTCCTCGAGGACAACCGCTGCCGGACCCAGAGCCTGGTGATGCGCAGCCACTCCGGGACGATCAGGTACGTGGAGGCGGAGCACAGCCTCGCCAAGCTCCGTCTGCGCCGCGAGGAGGCCGAACAGGAGGGCCCGCTCGCTGTTCGAATGGAGAGCGACGCCGCCCCCGGGATGCCCGGTTAGCGCAGGGCCCTCCACGACCGCCGCGTTCAAGGCAGGCGCGACCGTGGGACAATCGCGCTGAGCATGAAGGTTTTCCGCCCCAGCCCTTCGCTGATGCGCTGGCTGGCCCCGGGGCTCTACATCAAGCGCTGGCTGCTGCTGCTCTTCGTCAGCATCGTGATGATCAGCCTCGCCGTCGGCTACGTATTGCGCGACATCTACAGCAGCAACGTCCGCTTCCCGCCCTGGGTGCAGACGCTGACGCTGCAGTTCCTGCCCCGCGCCGTTCGCGCCAGCCTCTTTGCGGTCGCCGGCATCGCCATCCTGCTGCTCTGCTTCTACAAGCTCAGCCAGTCCCTGCTCGGGCCGTTCATCCGCGCCGGGAACAGCAACGACCGGCGCAACCTCATCGAGCACCTGTACGCCCACCGCCAGCTCACCAAGGGGCCACGCGTCGTGGCCCTGGGCGGCGGCACCGGCCTGAGCACGCTGCTGCGAGGCATCAAGAAGTACACAGGCAACATCGTGGCCATCGTGACCGTCGCCGACGACGGCGGCTCGAGCGGCCGCCTGCGGGCCGAGTACCGCGTCCTGCCCCCCGGGGACTTCCGGCAGTGCCTCACGGCCCTTGCCGAGACCGAGCCGCTGATGACCCAGCTCTTCCAGCATCGCTTCACCGGCGAGGGCTCGCTGGGAGGTCATTCCTTCGGCAATCTCTTCATCACCGCCATGGCCGAGATCACCGGTGACTTCGAGCACGCGCTGCGGGAGTCCGGCCGGATCCTGGCGGTGCGCGGCACCATCGTTCCCAGCACGCTGAAGGACGTGGTGCTCTGTGCGACCTCGGGTGACCAGGTGCGCGTGGGCGAGTCGAAGGTGCCCCATGGCATCGGCGAGGAGCGCATCGAGCGTGTCTTCCTGCAGCCGGAGGCGCCGCCGATCAACCCTGAGGCGGAGGCGGCCGTCCTCGACGCCGAGCTGGTCATCGTGGGCCCGGGCTCGCTGTACACCTCGATCCTCCCCAACCTGCTCGTCGACGGCATGGTGGAGGTGCTGCGCGCCACACCCGCCGTCAAGGTGTACGTCTGCAACGTTGCCAGCCAGCCGGGGGAGACGGAGGGCTACACCGTCAGCGAGCACCTCACCGCCATCGAGGACCACGTCGGCGGCAACCTTTTCGACTACGTGATCGTGAACAGCAACCTCTCCCCGGCGCTGCCCGCGTCGGCCCAGGCGGCCGGGACCTCACGGATCCTCTTCGACCGCGAGGAGGCGTCACGCAAGGCCGTGCACTACATCCTTGCCGACGTCGTCTCCCCGGCAGTCTCCTCGCACCATGACCCCGAGAAACTGGCGCGCGTGATCATGAAGAGGATCTGGCGCTAGGAGGCGGGAGCGGAGGCGACATCGCTCCGGTCTCTGTCCTCGCTGAACGCTTCGGAGCCAACTCGGCTGCGCCGAGTGGATCTCCTCGCTGCTGCGGATGCTCCCTCCGCGACGTCGCCTCCGCTCCCTTTCGGGGTCGCTAGT